>CANBER010000005.1 GCA_947367795.1 uncultured Candidatus Saccharibacteria bacterium | reverse complement strand
GAATATTTCACCGGATGGTACCTAGAGACCTTCAAAAATCTCAAATGGTGGGATTACGGCGACTCTTGGCTCAGCCTGAGTGGACGCGTTTGTTTTCTCAGTGTCTTCTGCTTCGGCCTCTGTGGACTCGCGATCGTTTATTTCGTGTATCCGCTCGCTGTTCAATTATTTGATCGTCTCCCCATTCGTCCCAAGAAAGTCCTCTGCTTTGCCCTAATCGTCTGCTTTTTGGGTGACTTTGTTTATTCTTCCGATGTTCCCAATACCGGGCAGGGAATCACCAACGAAATCGCCGAAACCTCCCAAGACGCGTAATTTCATGGTTTACAGTACAATTTTTTTGTGATAAAATAAAAGACATTATGGCAAAGAAGAATAACACTAAGCGCAAACTCGTTGGTTTAGTCTCCGAAGAATCCGGAATTCGTGCGTATTATACCAAGAAAAATACCATGAATACTCCAGATAAACTTTCATTGCGCAAATACGATCCTGTTCTGCGCAAACACGTCGTTTTCACCGAAACCAAAAAGAATCTCGGCCGCAACGAAGTCAAAGAAAAGAAACGCTAAATCACTTCAAATTAAGATATCCCACTCCACGTGGGACATCTTTTACTCAATTACTAGCTTTTTAATCACACGCCGCATCCGATGTTTCGCGCCATCTCGAGCCAGCTTTTTGGGCTTCTTTTCCACTTCTGGCAAAATAATTTCCGCCTCTTCCGCATCCTGCAAAGCTTCAATCACGTCTATTGCTTCGTCCGAATCCGTCATCACTGAGATTTTTCTCTCCGGCACTACACCCGGTCTCCTCGTAAGTCGTCGCACCGGTACCACACCATCGTTATCTGAAGCATGCAAATCCTTGCTCTCAGTCCCAACAGTCCGTTTCGTGCCAAAATTAATCTTAATTTCCGTCTCTTCGTCCGCAGGCACAAACTTCGGCGTATCAATGTCTCCCCGATCACGCTTCTTCGTGTAAGCGCGAGAAATCTCTACTGCTTGACGCTTTTTAACTTCCTCAATCTCAGTATACAAGCGATCAATTGTCTCCGACACAACTTTCATGCCCCATTCCACCGCCCCTTTTTGATAATCCAGCTGCATTAGCCAACGATAATCCGTCATCAATTTCTCATCTTCACTTGCTACCATTACTCGGCGCAGCTTATAGATTTTTTCTCCAAGCTGCTTCTGAGTCACACCGTTCACCCACCATGGTAATTGATATTCAATATCCGACAATCGTATCGGCAAACACCCTCTCAAGGCCACGACTTCATCTCCTAGACAACTGATCGTCTGCCTTACACTCACTTCCGCCGCTGGCGTTTCCGCCACACAAGCCTCCGCCGCATTTGCCATCTTCATATCTTCAGCCTCAGTCCACGCCGCAATCAGCTCATCCAAAAACTTAATCACTCCACGCTGACGCTGCCGCATGATCAACTCCGCATCCAGATACAAATTTACCAGTCTCCCCCGCAAAAACTCCAAATCCAAATACTTTTCGAACTTCTTAAAATCCAAAACCTGACACATCCTACCCATCTCGTCGCGCTTCTCGCTCAAAATTGCCGCATTAGCATGTTCTATCATTTGCGTCAAATACACATTTTCAAACAAAACCCGCAAATATTGACATCCCGCCGCCTCATAGACATGGTTCGCGCTTCGCCAATCCAAAACACGCGACGCATCACCCGCTAACATCCCCGCAAAGCCAAACTCCTCAGCCCATTTTGCGATTTTATCATTATAAATCAGCTCCGGCAGCGCCAAAATTCGCCGCTCCACCCCAAATCGACTCTTGACTTTCTCGAGATACAGCTTCGTCTGCTCCGCCATCTCCATCTCATTATAAAAAATCGCCAGGGAATAATAATATGGCTCTGCCACCAACTCCACGCCGCCCTTTGTGATGATTTTTTTCAGCCTCTCAATTAAATTTGGAGCGTATTTTTCTGTCATTTCCAGCCATGGCCCAGAAATCATCAAAGTAAAGTGAAAATTACGGGTCTTCTGCTGATTGCGCTCGATCAAGGCGAACAGTGGCTGATATATCTCCTTCTCCGCCAAACGGTACCTCTCCTCAGCAGCATCACAATACCTAAAATGTAATCGAAAGCACAACTGGATTACTCGCATATCACCTCACATCTAAACATTACTACTATTCTACCACGTTTTCCCCCGTTTTCTCAAAAAACATGCTATAATTATCACATAGGGGCGTAGTACAATGGTTAGTATAGCGGTCTCCAAAACCGTTGATATGGGTTCAACTCCTGTCGCCCCTGCCATACTGAGCGGATGGAGCAACTTGTCGCTAAGATAAAGAAACTAATTGAGTAAAAATAATGACTAGATCTAAAGGTTGGAATTGGAGCGTCGTAAAAGGTAGTCACGCTGATTTTTGGCGAACACCTAGCGTTGAATCGTTTTATTTAGTTAATCGTTGGCAGAACCTAGGATTTAAGGATTTTCTTGACCTTGGCTGTGGGTTAGGGCGACACGCAATTTTATTTGGTAAGAATCATTTTGATGTGTCGTGCTTTGATATCTCGGATGAAGCCATTAACCAAACTAAAGATTGGGCGAATTTAGAGAACCTGAATCTAAATTATGAAGTTGGTGATGCTCTTAGTTTGCCTTTTAGGGATGGTAGTTTTGATGCAATCTTGTCGTATCACGTCATCAATCACACGGATACTGCTGGTATGAAACAAATCATTAGCGAACTTTATCGAGTGTTGCGTGTTAATGGCGAGTGTTATCTCACCCTTGGTTCAAAGGATGCTTGGGGATGGAAAGAGACCGATTGGCCGAAAATAGACGAAAATACGAAACTTCGTCAGGAAGATGGTCCAGAAAATAATGTTCCACATTTTTATGCTGACTATAATTTGATTCAAGAATTGTTTAGTGATTTTGAGATTATTGATTTGCATCAGGTGCAAGAGTTTATTAAGAAGCGTTCAGGTGATAAAGTCTGTGAATCTTGGCATTATCACATTTTGATACGTAAGAAATAGGAGGTCAGTTCTATGATTTTAGTCACTGACTTTGATAATACATTATATTCACACTCTGACCCACGGGTATTGATGGGTAATTTACAAGTTGCTCAGAATTTTCGCCAGGCTGGAAATAAATTTGTATTAGCAACTGGTCGCAATGCCTCAAGTTTAGGCCGAGTTTTGCCAGATTTCTGCGATTATTTTGATTACATTATTCTGGATAATGGTGCAGTATGTCTGAACCAAAGCGAGGAAGTCGTCTTTCAGTATGTCATATCGGAGAAAACGGCACAGGATATCTCGCAAGACATCTTGCAGAGTTTTGGTGGCGAAATTGCCTTTGTATATTATCACAGTGCTAGAGAGTGGCCTATGCTAGATCACAATACAACAAAACTCCGCTGCTGGACGACTGATATGGAGATTGGAAACGGCGTGCTGGCTATGGTTAATCGAAATTACGGCGACCAAGTTAAGGGGTTTCTCGTAAAAGATGCTACTTTGTCGAGCGTTAAGTGGATTGATGAGGGCGAGCGATATCACTCTTTTGTAGATGTGATGTCAAATGATGCTGGTAAAGAGAACGCTATTCGTCATCTTGCCTCTAGTTCCCCAGATGAGACAATAATTACTATTGGCGATGATACTAACGACATCGGTATGCTAACAGAGTTTAATGGCTATGCAATGCGAGATTCAGTGCAGGAGGTATTGGAAGTAGTTCCCTCAAACCATATAGTTTCAAGTGTTGCCGAACTGATTCGACTGATTAGTAATTAAGGTTATTCAACTTGAACGGCATATTCCCAAGTGGTTGATAGTTGGATGATGGTCGATTCAGCCTTCTGGTGTAACCTCGGTAACCACTACGGACGAGTTGTTCAGCGTATTTCCATTGAAGGTCGGTGGCTTCTACTACGGCTTTATGGAAGTCTGGATATTTGTCGCACCAACGGTAGAAGGTGTCGGTGGAGATTCTCGCTCCTCGGCACGCATCGGACACGGTATAGCCGTCACGAATCAGAACTAGGATTCGCTCGGTGACTTCTGGGGTAAATTTGGACTTTCTACTCATATTTCCACTATATCACGACATACAGGTCTCATATTTTTGCCCTCATAATATCAGAAAATCGATGCAGAAAGTTTACCCGTCCAGAAAGCCTAATTGTGTCAGATTTGCCGCAAATGAGATTTTTAAATCACCAACATTTGATTTACTACTTCCAGACGAGTTAATAGGGGTCAGAAGTGTGATTTTACTATGTCATAGAGTAGTGATATTGTTCCTGAATCCTTCGATGCTACCCAGGAAAACTACGCTTGAACACACTGATATCACAGATGTGCTGGACATTATAGCCACTCTCACGCTTAAGATACTCCACTCTGCCATTGTTTGGGTTCACGCAAGGTATGTATGGTTTATCTTCAGCAATACTGCCAAAACGCACAGGAAGTCCTTCATAAAACTGTATACCTTCGACCTCGCTTGTAATATGGCCGTCAGAGCCTTGTATTTGGCCTGTGAGGGCCTTCTGGCCTTTTTGTGGGTATTTTGCGTTTTTCGTTCATAAGTCCTTATTTTAGCCTTTTTGAGGGCTTTTCTGGCATACCAAGTTTGCTCTTCTGTGGCTTTTTTAAAATCGGCATCAAAATCAGGATGTCGCCTTCGCCAACGGCTCAGGGTCATATCAGTCACTCCAACCATCGCACAGGCAGCCTTCACCGTGAACCCACTACGAATCGCATCGAGGAGTTTCTTGGTCGTGTCTGGCGTGTATTTGATGGGTTTGCTCATACCTTTATTTTATCAATAAAATATCATCAGGTTATTTTGGCAGAGAAAATCGGTCAACCACAACTTCAGGTTCGTCAATATTGAGGTAGGGGTATTAGTTTTGAGCCCAAAAATCCACAAAAAGTCATAAAATAGCCAAAAATCAGCAAAATCTACGTATAGCAAGCGATCCCGTGTCTTTCCAGCACCGCCTTCGCACACTCGACATTAAACTCGCCAAATGCTACCATATATTTAGTAGGGTTGAGGATTAAGTCCTTGAGGCTCTGCCATTGAATTTTGCTTACTTTATAATATAACATACATCTCTGGAGAAACCTATGTCCATATCTAAAGGCTGGTATTGGAATATCGTGACAGGTAGTCATGCCAAATTTTGGCAAACGCCAAGTATCGAATCGTTTTATCTCGTGAGTCGTTGGCAAGGTTTAGCATTCAAAGACTTTCTTGATCTCGGCTGCAGACTTGGTCGACATGCAATTCTTTTCGGACAAAACAATTTCAATGTTTCTTGTTTTGACATTTCCCAAGCAGCAATCACAGCAACCCGAGAATGGGCCAAATCAGAAAATCTCCATTTCAGCTACCAAATCGGCGACATGTTGCATTTGCCCTACGCAGACAAAAGCTTTGACGCTATTCTATGCCGCAATGTAATTTCTCACACCGACACCGCAGGCATAAGACAAGTAATTTCCGAACTTCAACGCGTACTACGTCCCGGTGGAGAATGCTACCTTACCCTAGGCTCCAAAGACACCTGGGGTTGGAAGGAAACCAACTGGGAGCTAATTGACGAAAATACCAAACTCCGTCGAGAAAACGGTCCAGAAGACGGGGTCCCCCATTTTTATGCCGATTATCGCCTAATCAAGGAATTATTTCACAAATTTGAAATCCTCGACCTCTACCAAATCGAGGAATTCCACGAGAACCCCACCGAAGACAAAATCTACGAATCCTGGCACTATCACCTCCTCATCCGCAAACCCGAAAAACAAGCTTAGAATCCATTAGACATGCTCAATCTAGTCAAAATGCCAAAGCCTCAAACCTGTTCAGTCTGTTGTATTGCTATGCTCACGCATACCACTTTCGACGAAGCCCTCAAGTTGTGCTTCAAAAGTTCACCATCAAATTTTTGTATGACATTCAACGAAATGGAAAACACTCTAAACAAAGCCGGATTCAAGACTACCCATCTGAATACATTTCCTCGCACCATTACGCATAATCTATTGATAGAGTGCCGAAACAAGAAAGAAAATTATTGGCATTACATTGTCTATGACGCTACGCAACAAACCTTCCTAGACCCCATACCATACCCACCCCCGATCAATGATTACGCTTTTTACCAAATCGTTGCGATTGACAATGAAGAATAGATTCGCACAAACTCACCTCTATCCTTCGTCCGTAGTGGGGACATCCCTCTGAATTACGGTTCTCTGAGGAACTTCGGCATCTATGGTTACGGCTGGAGCTCAATCTCTGTGACGCTTGACCAAATTACTTCTGCTAGCGCGTACGACCTCGCCTTCTATACGTCTGGCGTCAACCCGTCGGGCGGCCCAGACTCTCGTTGGCTCGGTTTCCCCATCCGCTGCCTAGCCTATTAGTTTATATATAGTGTTTGTAGGCTCAGTGGCTGTATGTGACTTACCTTACGTTTTTGAAAAACGTAAACTGTTTTTTCACACCCTACCCCTGTTATTGACCATCAAACTACCTTACGTTTTTCAAAAACGTAAACTGTGGAGTTTTAATAAAAATACCATTCAAATTGCTATAATATATAATATATGCAACCAGAAATTTCTCATCCTACCATAGACGACCGCCCGCCTTGCCATCAAAAACGCCATCGTCTACTCATCATTATCCTAATCGTCACAGTACTCTTCGTCGTTGCTACTATCTTCATTATTGTCCACAATATCGCCGAAGATCGACTCTTAGATGAAACCTCTGTCACTCTCAAACCGGATGATACGCTTACCCTACCGTTTGGCCAAACCGCTAAAGTTTCGGATTTTATCGATCACCTCGATGGAGAAATCGTAGATGATTTCACTATTACACCAGACACACTCGGAACTCAGGAAATTACTTTCGACTATATCAACCTCAAACACAAACGTCGTAGTAAAACTTTCACCATCAATATCATCGATACTACCGCACCCCGTATCTATGGTCAAACTTCATACACCCTCACCCGAGGCTACGAAGGAGATCTTACCGATCTTATGTTCAGTGCAGATGACCTAGACAATCATCCACTTCGCGAAATCATTGGTCACTACGATCTCGACCAGCCTGGCGACTATAATCTCGAGTACCGTATCACTGACGCGAGTGGTAATCAATCCAACCAGCCCTTCACACTCCACGTCATCGCTCCTTCTTGCGCTACACCAGACTACCCTTCCCATACACCTTCAAATACCAAATTACCGATCGCCGACGTCATCAAAACCCACAAAACTGCCCACACTAAAATTGGCATTGACGTTTCTGCATGGCAAGGAGATATCGATTGGTCAGCAGTCAAATCCTCAGGTGTGGAATTTGCTTTTATTCGCCTCGGCTACCAAGACGGATATGATGGAGAATATCTCCTAGATCGTTACGCCATCGCCAACCTCACTGCAGCCACAGCAGTCGGTCTACCCGTCGGAATTTACTTCTATTCTTATGCTAACGATATCGCCGAAGCCGCCGATCAAGCTCAGTGGGTACACCAACAAATTCAAAATTATTCCATCCCTCTTGGCGTGGCTTTTGACTGGGAAGACTGGGGAAATTTCAATCACACCAACATGAGTCTCCATACCATCAATCAAGTTGCCACTACCTTTCTCGACACTTTATCCCAATACGGATATAAATCTTCAATCTACAGTAGCAAAGTCTATCTCGACCGGATCTGGCAGCCTACCGCCAATAATCATCCTGTCTGGGTTGCTCAATACTACGATCATGTCACTTATACTGGAAAGTACTGGCTCTGGCAACTCAGCGACAGCGGACGGGTGAAGGGAATTAATGGCAACGTCGACCTAGACATTATGTACCTCGAATAATCCACTAACGCTCTCATCCCATGATATAATATCCCCAATGACCGCTTCCAAACCCTTACACCATTTCAAACTGGGACAAATCTTTCCCGCACCCTGGCCCACTATCTGGCTCGGAATTTTTGCTGCCAATATAGTTCTTGGCATTATAATCCCCAGCAGCCCTATCCTTACCACCATTCGTCTCAGCGGCATCTTGCTTTGTGTCATTTATGCTTGGTGCTACTTCCGTCATGACCACCTCTTGATCATAGCTATGCTCGCCACTTTTATCGCCGATTGTATTCTCGCCATCAATAATCTTGCCGAAATCGGTCTGATCTTCTTTCTCATCGCCCAACTTTGTCATCTCTACCGGCTTGACTATGTGCGCATACGTCGCCCCATCATAGTTCTCATAACGCTTATCATTTTCACCATCGTTCTTGATCTTTTCCTCAAATTCACTCCCCTCATCCATCTCACCTGTGCTTTTTATCTCTTCGTCCTGGCAACTAATATCGATATTAGTTGGCGATGGTATCGCCAAGCCCCCAGGAATCCACGCAGTCTTTGCGCATTAGCTGGATTTACTTTATTCTTATGCTGTGATATTTGCACTGGAGTGTCATATCTGTCACTACAAAACATCTTTTCTGCTGCTACATACGCTCCGGCCAACTTTTTTGCCTGGTTTTTCTATTATCCCTCACAAATTCTAGTTTCAAACAGTTCAAAGTGTGCTACAATATATCACAAAGGAAGGTAATTGTGCTACAATGGAGGTAGAATATGGAAGGTAAAAAATCACATCCGTCACCCAGCAACGGCCAACGCGCAATCCTAGTTTTTGGTGCGCCGTGCAGCGGCAAGACGACTTTTGGCAAACAATTTGCCGCTCAATTCAATGCAACATTTTACGATTTAGATGCTCTCAAGCAAGAGCATAATCTTTCGCGCCAGTTTATCCTACTGCTCGTAGAGCAGATCGCGCGTACCGGTTCCACACTCGTCTTTGAAGGTGGCATCAGCACCGAGAAAGAACGCCGCGAGATTGCCGAGATTTTACGTTCAACCGGCTATACCCCCACCCTCATCTGGATTCAGACCGACGTCAATACCGTACGCGCCCGTCTCAAAAACAAACTCAAGTCTATCGACAAAGCCAAAACTGTTTATGACACTCGTGTCAAAGAACTTGAGGCCCCATCCGACGCCGAAGCGCCCATCGTCCTCTCCGGCAAACATACCTATCACACTCAGCTTAAACAAGTCCTTACTCAGCTCCAAGAGCGCTAAGCATCTAGGTATTTCCTAAATCATGGTTTTAAACGACGCCGAATTTGGCGAAGTTATCGTTCGCAAAAACCCGCTTTCCAAAAGCGTGCGTTTTTCGGTATCCCCCTCCGGCAGGCTCCAGATGTCAGTCCCTAAACACACTAGTGATTTTCTCGTCAAACGTTTCTTAAACTCAAACCGTTCACTCATCCGTCAACAAATCCCTTTGCACGATCCCAAAACTCAACGCGCTCGTGACGCCAAAAAGAAACTCCTCATGAAAAAAGCCAAGGAATATCTACCTTATCGTTTAGAATATTACGCCAAACTTTATAATTACCATTACGACCGCTGCCGACTCAGCCACGCCGCCACTCGCTGGGGAAGCTGCTCGTCGTCCGGCACAATTTCACTCAATATCGGCCTCATGCAAGTACCAGAAATCCTCCGAGACTACGTCATTCTGCATGAATTAGCCCACCTTAATCATATGGACCATTCGGCAGCATTTTGGGCCGAAGTAGCCAGCCACGACCCACGCTACAAAGAGCACCGCGCCAAACTCAAACATTTTTCACCCGGATTATAGACAGAAAAATCTCTCCTAAAGAGGTTGCAATCTTGAAAGATCTATGCTACAATGGTACACGTATAGTTAAATAACGATAGACGTTAACTAGACGACCGGGGAAGGCCCCAAAAGGGAACCGCCCATTAGTCTAGCTTTCGTATGTCATAAGGGAAAGGAATAGGATGCAAGTCATCATCGGCACCAAAATTGGTATGACCCAGATCATCGGCGACGACGGTATTGTCACTCCCGTGACAATTTTGCAAGCCGACCCCTCCACAGTGACTCAGATTAAAACTGTCGAATCTGACGGTTATAATGCTGTGCAACTGGGGTACGGTCAGGGTAAGAATCTGAGCAAGTCGGTAGCTGGCCACGTCAAGACTGCTGGGGTTACCCCCAAAGTTCTCCGCGAATTCCGCACTGCGGACGCACCAGAGCTCAAAGTCGGCGACACTGTCAGCGTAGCAAACTTTAACCTCGGAGACAAAGTCCAGGTCACTGGCACCTCCAAAGGCAAGGGTTTCGCTGGCACCGTCAAACGTTGGAACTTCAACGAATCGCGCAATACGCACGGCTTCAAAGGCAACATTCGCCGCGTCGGATCCATCGGATCGATGTATCCCCAAAAAGTTTTCAAAGGCAAGAAGATGCCAGGCCGCATGGGCCACGATCAGGTAACTGTCAAAAACTTGGTAGTTGCCTATATTGATGCCGAAAACAATCTTATCGGCCTCAAGGGTGCAGTACCCGGCCCGAAAAAAGGTATCGTAACGATCGAGGGAAAGGAGTAGTATGGCTGAACTAAACAAAGACATTTTCGGCTTGGACGTTCAAAACCATGAACTCCTCAAGACCGCTTACGATGCATATCTGGCTAATTCCAGAAGTTCTCACGCCAAAACTCTAAAACGCGGCGAAGTCCGTGGTGGCGGCAAAAAACCCTGGAAGCAAAAGGGAACTGGTCGTGCTCGTTTCGGTTCGACCCGCAACCCAATCTGGCGCCATGGTGGTGTCGCCTTCGGTCGCACCGGTGAAGAAAACTTCACTAAAAAAATCAGCAAAAGCGCCAAAAAATTGGCCGTTAAGCAGGCTCTTAGCCTCAAAAATGCCGAGAACACCATCATCGTTCTTAAAGAGCCCGTAGCCCTCACAGGCAAGACCAAAGAAGCCGTCAAACTAATGCAAGATTACAAGATCGAAGACAAGAATATTCTCGCCGTCACCAAAGAAAAGACTGCCGAGATCTTGCGTTCTACAAACAATATTCCAAATTTAAAACTCGTCCGCGCAACCTATCTAAATGTTTTCGACATTCTCAATGCAGACGTCATTGTCTTTGACCCAAATGCTCTCAAAGTCACCGAGAACTGGCTGCTCGATAAGGAGGAAGCATAATGAAAACTGTGCAATATATTCCGCGCGCTACCGAAAAAGCTTATACCGCGCAGACTCAGAATACTTACATCTTCTTCGTTCCTATGAAGGCCAGCAAACAAGAAATTGCAAAACAAATCGCAGAAGCCTTTAAAGTTACCGTGTTAGATGTTCGCACTATGGTGCGCAAGGGCAAACCTACTCGCTTTTCTCGTGGCAAACACGCTTATCCTGGAACCACTTTCCGCCAAGATAAGAAAGTAGCCTACATCACACTAAAAGCTGGCGATAAGATCCCGGTCTTCGAAGAAGAATCTACTACTAAAGACGAAAAACCAACTGAAACTAAAGTTGACAAAAAAGCCGAAAAGGCAGCCGCCAAAGAAGAGAAAAAGGTCGCAAAGGCGGAAAAGAAAGCGGTGAAGGAGAATAAATAATGAGTATCAAAGCTTATCGCCCCACCACTCCCGCGCAACGCCAAAAGACCACGCAAGATTTCGACCAGATTACCACTCGAAAGCCGATGAAATCTTTGCTCGCCAGCAAAAAACAAATGGCCGGCAAAAACAATCAGGGCCGTATTACAGTACGACATCGTGGCGGCGGCGTCAAACGACACTATCGTATCTTGACCTACAAGCTTCCCACCGACAGTAAGTTTGAAATTTGCGAAATCGAATACGATCCAAATCGCAGCGCCCGAATTGCACGCATCAAAGACCAAAATAATAAATATTATTATGTTATCGCCGATAGCAGCATGCGTAAAGGCGCAACCTTCGAAACCGGCAACACTGCCGCTGTCGAGACCTCCAATCGTATGCCCATCGAAAATATCCCTGTGGGTACTTTCATCTACGCCATTGAGCTCACTCCCGGTCGCGGCGCCCAAATTGTACGCTCTGCCGGCACTAAAGCTCAGCTCATGGCCAAAGAAAACGGCTACGCCACCATCAAACTTCCATCCGGAGAGATGCGCAAAGTTTTGATCAACTGCGAAGCCAGCATTGGCGTAGTTGGCAACGAACAGCACCAGAACATCAAAATCGGTGCCGCCGGTCGTCGCCGCCGCAAGGGCATCCGCCCAACTGTACGTGGTGTCGTCATGAACGCTACTGATCACCCCCACGGTGGTGGTGACGGTGGCCGACACGGTACCGGCAAAGCACCTCGCACTCCATGGGGTCAGCTCACACTTGGATATCGTACACGCCGTAATAAGAAAACTAATAAAATGATCGTGCGCAGTCGCCACGAAGGAAAGAGGAAATAATGTCTCGCAGTCTGAAAAAAGGTCCATATGTAGACTACAAGCTCGCGAAGAAAATTGCTGCCCTCTCTGCCGAGGACCGCACCGTGATCAAGACTTGGGCACGTGAATCCACTATTTCTCCCGAAATGGTTGGCCGTACCATCGCCGTTCACAACGGCCGCGTACACGTCCCCGTCTTCGTTAGCGAAAATATGGTCGGACACAAACTCGGTGAGTTTGCCCCGACTCGCAAATTCAAACGCCACGGTGGTAAAAAAGCCGCTGAAGCCGCCAAGGGAGGTAAATAATGAGTAATACCGTATTTGCCCACGCCATCGCAAAAGGCATCGACAGTCAACCACGCAAAGTTAGCATCGTAGCCAGCTTGGTACGTGATCGCTACGTCGCTGATGCCGTTGTTATTCTAGAAAACACTCCGCGCCGTGCTGCTCGCGCCGTCCGTAAGGCTATCGAAAGCGCCACCGCTAATCTCATGAATAACTCCAATGTCAACATTGACCCCAAAACCATCCGCATTGCCCGCATTTCAGTCACCGCTGGCACCCGTATGCGTCGCTATGTTCCCGCAAGCCGCGGCCGCGCCTTGCCGTTTGAAAAGATCTCAAGCAATATCTTCGTCGAAGTTGCCGGAGAAGAAAAAGTCAAAAATGCTGCGGCTACCAAAGCCACAGATAAGAAGGAGAACAAGTAATGGGTCAGAAGGTTAACCCCGTCTCTTATCGTCTCCAGATCAGCAAGGACTGGTCATCAAAGTGGTTTACCCGCAAAGCTGATTTCCGTCACTGGCTGATCGAAGATGCTAAGATCCGCGACTGCATCGAACAGCGTTTTAGCAGCCGCCCCACCATCGCTCGCATCGACATCGAGCGTAGCGCGAACTTGACTACCATCACGATCCTCACTGCCAAAGCTGGTGCCGTCATCGGCAAACAGGGTGCTGGCATCAACGAGCTCAAAAAAGAACTCGAAAAGATCGTTACCGGTCCGATTCGCATCAATGTCGAGGAAGTCAAGAAGCCTGAGCTTTCTGCCAAGCTTGTCGCCGAAAACATCGGCTTCCAGCTCGGTAAACGCATGAACTTCCGTCGCGCCGTCAAAATGGCTTGCCAATCTACGATGAATGCTGGCGCGAAAGGCATCCGTGTCGAGGTCAGCGGACGTCTCAATGGTGCCGAAATGAGCCGCCGCGAAAAATTCATCGAAGGCTCAGTCCCACTACATACCTTGCGTGCAGACGTCGATTTCTACATCTGCCACGCCAAAACTATTGCTGGGATCGTCGGCGTAAAAGTTTGGATCTATAAGGGGGAGAAATAATATGGCTATTCTTACACCGCGCCGCGACGCGCACCGCAAAGTCCGCAAAGGCAAAAACGAAGGCACCGCCTCTCGCTGTAACAGCGTAGCATTTGGCGAATGGGGACTCATGTCGCTTGACAACGAACGTATTACAAGCCGCCAAATCGAAGCCGCTCGTCAGGCGATCACTCGCTACGTCAAACGTGGCGGTAAAATCTGGATCCGTATTTTCCCACACACGCCCGTGACTAAAAAGCCACTCGACGTGAAAATGGGTAGCGGTAAAGGTGAACCTCAGTTTTACGTCGCCAAAGTCAAAGCTGGGACTGTAATGTTCGAAATCGCCGATGTTACCGAAGCTCAAGCCCGCGAAGCTTTTCGCCTCGCCGGACACAAGCTTCCAGTCCGCGTCAAAATTATTAAGAAAGAGGAGTTTTAACATGGCAGGAGAATTGCAAGGTATTGTGAGCTCAAATAGCCGCGACAAGACCATCACTGTTTCCATCGCTAGTCGCGAAACTCATCCGCTCTATCGCAAACAATACACCAAAACCCGCAAATACACCGCACACGACGAAAACAACGAAGCCGGCATCGGCGATAAGGTCGAAATCGTCGCTTGCCGCCCTTATAGCAAAACCAAGAGCTATAAACTCACCAAAGTCCTCGAAAAGTCCCACGGTACCGTCGAACTCAAAGACGAAGTCACCGAGGTAATAGATAATGGGGAGGAGAAATAAATGATTCAACAAGAAACTCGGCTCAAAGTCGCTGACAACAGTGGCGCCAAAGAGCTTGGCGTAATCCGGGTCCTTGGTGGCACACGCGCAAGGTATGCCCGTGTTGGTGATATTGTCACTTGCAGCGTCAAAGACGCCAGCCCTACCGGCAACATCAAAAAGAAAGCTGTCGTCCGCGCCGTTATCGTCCGCACCCGCGACCAAATTCGTCGTCCTGATGGCTCCACCATCCGCTTCGACGAAAACGCTGCCGTTTTAGTCAACGACGACAAAACCCCCAAGGGTACTCGCGTCTTCGGACCAGTACCCCGCGAACTCCGCGAACTCGGTTTCAACAAAATTATCAGCCTTGCGCCGGAGGTACTATAATGAGTAAATCTCTCAAGACCGGCGACAAAGTTAAGGTCATCGCCGGCGATCACAAGGGCGAAGTCGCCACCATCGTCAAAGTCGACAAGAAGTCGAACAAAGCCATGCTTGAAGGTATCAACATTGTTACCCGCCACATGCGCCGCACTCAATATAATCCCCAAGGCGGAAAGAAAGATGTCCACGTCGGCATTGATCTCTCCAACCTCAAAAAGGAGGATAAGTAATGGCTAATACGAAAACCACCCCACGCCTCAAAGCTCTCTACAACGATAAAATCGCTAAAGAGCTTAAAACTGAGCTTGGTCTCGACAACATCAATCAAGTTCCCAAACTTGAAAAAGTTGTTATTTCCAGCGGTGTTGGCAAAAAGCGTGAAGATAAGAAATTTACTGAGACTGTCGAACTCACTTTAACTAAAATTACCGGTCAGTTAGCCACCGATCGCCTCGCCAAAAAATCCATCGCTGGTTTCAAAATCCGCAAAGGCATGGGCGCACCCGTCGGTTATCTCACAACTCTACGCAACGACAAAATGTACGAGTTTGTGGACCGCCTCATCAATATCGCTTTGCCCCACGTCCGCGATTTCCACGGCGTCAGCCGCAAAGCCTTCGACAAGCAGGGCAATTATAGCCTCGGTCTACGCGAACAAACCGTCTTCCCCGAAATCACTTTCGAGGACGCCGCTGTTCTCCATGGCCTCGAAGTCACATTTATCATCAAAAATGGTTCAAAAGAAGGGAGCACCAAGTTGTTAGAAGCATTTGGTATGCCGTTTGAAAAGGAGGGCAAATAATATGGCCAAGAAATCTGCCATCCTCCGCGACAAAAAACGACGCAAAATGTACGAAAAATACAAAGCTAAGCGCGCCGAACTCAAAGCCGCTGGCGACCTCGAAGGTCTCCAAAAGCTTCCTAGGAACGCTAGCCCCACCAGGCTCAAAAACCGTGATATGCTCGACGGCCGCCCTCGTGGGTACATGCGCTACTTCGGCCTCAGTCGTATCAATTTCCGCGAAAAAGCCTCAAAGGGTGAAATCCCAGGCGTAACTAAGAGTAGTTGGTAGGAAAGGAGAGAATTGCATATGTCATTACAATCAACTGATCAAATTGCCGACTTAATTACTCGCATTCGCAACGCCATTATGGTAGGCAAGACCGAAATCCGTGTCCCTGTGAGCAAGCTCAAAGTTGCCGTCACTGAAGGCCTCAAGCACGCCGGCTACATTACCGACTATGAAGTCGAGGAAGGCAAGCCTCGCGGAATTTTGCACGTCGTAATTTGCGCCGAAGGTATGCCCGCCCGCATTACTGAGATTTCCAAAGTTTCCAAACCTGGTCGCCGAGTCTACGTTGGCGCCGAGGAAATTCCTGTCGTCAAAAGCGGCCGCGGCTGCGTATTGATTTCCACTTCGAAGGGAATCATGACTGGTCGCGAAGCCAAGAAACAACATCTTGGCGGTGAAATTCTAGTCAAAGTCTACTAGGGTCCAACCGCCCGTCAAAAAGTCCCTCAAAAGGGGACTTTTTGCTAAGCCAAATTCTATCACAAATTAAAAGCCCCGTTCTTGCATCAAGCAACAAACGGGGCCAAAGCTATTGTTATGCACTCCTCTCTTCTACCGGCAAATAAGCATTCGATCCAACCAGCGGGGCCATTGCTCCAGGCATCTCCATGATCATTTCAGGCTGCTCCAAATACAAGCGCGCCAAGCAACAAGCCAGGCCAAAAGTATTTCCGCTATGCCCATCACTGATTTCCGGCACGACCTCGCGCTGCTGTCCAAAGTCAAGCTCCGACCAGCGAATCAGCTCATCGATCGTCTGCAGCTTTTCTGCAAAAAGCACTGCCTGCTCACAAACGAAAATCTCGTAAGCCTCCAAATCTTCCCGGAAAAGCGGCGCTCTCTGAAATTTCTTGATCCTCCGCTGGAATACATCCGGCAGTTTCTCGATCGCCGCATCATGCTCAGAAAACTGTTTCCTGGTTTCTTCTCTGCGCCGCTCCAGCGCAGCCTGTTGCTCTCTCCGCTCCTGTTCGCATGTCTTGTATCGGCAAACATGACCATCAATTACAACCCCAAGAACAAAACAGCCATTTGCAAAGCTACACAAATCCGATCCCACCTTAGGTGTATAACCATCAGGTATCGACTGGATCCACAACGACCAACCGCCATCGTATCGAATCTGCCAGCCTTTCTTCAGAAGCTCAACTTCCACAATCTTAGCCTGGATCACTTCCTTTTTGCCATCATCGATCGCCGCCGCCTGAAAAGCCTGCTGACGTAAATACGCGCGATCTGCTCCAGGTTGCTCACTTGCAACCAAGGCCACAACGTGCTCCATCAGTTCAGCTGCTCTCTCAGGACGACAAGAATGTGTTCTGACAATTTTGTCCAGATCACAAACCATCGCCGGCTGACGCTCAATTGCAACCATCACCGTTTGTTGTACTACATTAGGGATCCTTTGCATTACATTTCTCCGCATCTGCTCTCTACTCTTCTTCATTTTCATCATCCTTTCTAGAATCTTCGTGCAGGCGTTTGCTGCATGGCAGATCATCCTTGATCTCCATCCAACAAACCAAGAGTACAAAACCAACCTCTTAAACTACCAGGCAATTAATCTTTAAGGTATTTTTCAAAGAAAAATACCTGTGTACACAGGTATTTTTCAAAGAAAAATACCTGTGTACACAGGAGATTCCCTGCGTTTTGCCTTCCTCTGTAGGCTAGTTACTACCTACATTACCTCCATTGTATCACACCAACTTATTTTTGTCAATAGATTTTCTTAATTTTCACCACTTTTTACTTAAAAATTCAAACTTTATACCGATTTCGCATAATTCACTCCCAAAATCACGCTATTCCGCTAGTGTATGTTACAATATTAATAATATAATCACACGAGAGGTGGAGGTATGGAATTTGCAGGACGCGATTTTCTACAAATTTTAGATTTCAGTTCCGAAGAACTGCGCTATATGTTAGATGTCGCGAAAAACTTCAAACAATACAAACAAACCGGTCAAAATCACAAATATTTTCCGGACAAAAACATCGTTTTACTCTTTGAAAAGACTTCTACTCGCACACGATGTAGCTTTGAAGTCGCCAGTCATGATCTCGGTATGGGTGTAACTTATCTCGACCCCGCCGCTTCGCAGATGGGACACAAAGAATCTATCGCCGACACTGCTAAGGTTCTCGCCAAGCTCTACGACGGAATCGAATATCGTGGTTTCGCCCAAAAAACCGTCGACGATCTCGCCAAATACGCCAATGTCCCCGTATGGAACGGACTCACCGACTACTCTCATCCCACTCAGGCTCTAGCCGATTTCCTCACCATTGAAGAACACTTCGGTAGTCTAGATGGGCTCACTGTAGCTTATCTCGGCGACACCCGCAATAATGTCGCCAACTCTTTAATGGCCATGAGCGCCAAAATGGGCGTCAATTATATCGGGTGTGGCCCTACCGAATTACAGCCAGACGACAAATTACTCGAAAAATGCCAAGCCGTCGCCACCGCACAGGGCAGCAGCATCACCATCACGCCCGACATTAACTCTCTCGCTGGTACTGCCGACGTCATCTATACCGACGTTTGGCTCTCCATGGGCGAAGACAAAGCCAAATGGGGCGAACGTATCAAGCAGCTCCAGCCCTATCAAGTCACCATGCAAGTCATGGATCTCGCCAAACCTACCGCAGTTTTCATGCATCCTTTACCCTCATTCCACGATCTCGAAACTTCCGTCAGCCGCGAGATTCACGACCAATATGGTCTGAGCGAAATGGAAGTCACCGACGAAGTTTTTAACTCCGACCGTTCACTCGTTTTTGAAGAAGCCGAAAACCGCATGCACACTATCAAAGCGGTCTTATATTTAACCTTAAAGCCTAAGGGGTAATCATGAAAAACACCATCTGTAATTTCAGCGAAATCGCGCCACTCAAAAAGGTCCTCATGCACCGCCCAGGCGACGAATTTCTCAACCTCACTCCCGAATCGCTGAGTCGCTTACTTTTCGATGACATTCCTTATCTAAAAATCGCCCAACAAGAACACGACGCTTTCGCCAATGCCTTACGCGCCGAAGGCGTCGAAGTCATCTACCTCGAAGACCTCATGGCCGAAGCCCTCGACAACTCCAGCGCTAGTGTTCGTAAAGAATTTTTACAGCGTTTTATCAACGAAGCCGGCGTCACTTCGCCCAAAGTTGCTAAGCACTGCTATAATTTCTTGAATAGTTACAAAAACAACCGCGAAATGATCAAAAAATGTATCACCGGCATCGACATCTCGGAGCTCAAACGCTTAAATGGCATCTCGGGATTTTATGCCACCCGCGACACTGGCCGCATGATTATCGACCCCATCCCCAATCTCATCTTCCAACGCGACCCAATGGCCACCATCGGTTACGGCGCCACACTACACAAAATGTGGGCCCCCACCCGCACCCGCGAATCAATTTTTGCTGAATATATTTTCCAGTACCATCCCTTCTATGAAGATACCAAACTATACTATCAACGCACCGAACCCTATTCACTCGAAGGTGGCGACATCCAGGTACTCTCACCCGAAGTCATCGCCATTGGCATCTCTCAACGTACCGAACCCGATGCCATCGCTGAGTTTGCCAAAAACCTCTTCAAAGACAAAAAGAACACTTTCAAATACATTCTCGCCATCGACATTCCGGACGAACGCAGTTTTATGCACCTTGACACCGTCATGACTCAAGTCGACACCAACAAATTTGCCGTTCAAGACGCCATCATGGATATCTCCACTATTTACGAAATTACCAAAGGCCGCGGCGACGAGCTTGAAATCGTCGAAAATCGCCAAAGCTTACAGAAAGTCCTCGAAAAGTATCTCCATCTCTCCCGCGTTGAACTCATCAAATGTGGCGACGGTCGACGCATTGACGCCGAACGCGAACAATGGAGCGATGGCGTAAATCTACTCTGCATCCGCCCCGGCGTCGTTATCGCCTACGACCGCAACTTCGTCACTAACGAAACCTTGCGTCGTCACGGCGTCAAAGTCATCGAAATTCCCAGCTCCGAAATCTCCCGCGGCCGCGGTGGTTCACATTGTATGGCAATGGCACTGGTGCGAGAGGAGGACACCAAGTAGACTAGATTTTATTTAATAAAGTTTATTAGAAAGGGAAACATGCAAAAGCAGAAGAAAAATCGCCAAAAGAGCCGTCGCTCAATGCTCTCGGCGTACTCCATCATCATGATACTGATCATCGCCCTGGGGATCATCTCACATCTACTCCCCAAAGCCGAATTCGTACCGGTAGCAGCCGAGGAGGCTACCGTTGAAACGACCGTCGAAGAAACATCTGTCGAGACCACTCCCACCGAAGAGCCAACATCGGTCAATGCAGCAACTCCCACGGAAATTTCCACTACCACTTCCATTTCCGACAGCTCTACATCAAGCCCAGAAGCTCCCATTTCCGAAACCGTCAACGACGTCGATGTCGAAATCAAAAACGGCGAAGTTACCACTCAACCCGACCAGGTAGTTGACGAAACTCCGAGTGAAACTGAAGGCCAAACCACTTACGCCAGCCTCGAAGCCTGTGAAGAAGCTACCGAAGGCGAGTGTGCCATCATCGACGGTTCCGGCGTAGTCGGTGCTAAGCTCTGGCAAGTCCTCATGGCCCCGATCCTCGGCTTCGAAAACGCTATCGATGTCTGTATTTTTATTATGATCCTCGGCGGATTCCTCGCCATCGTCGCCCGCACCAAAGCCCTCGAAAACGGCATCAAGGTCCTAGTAAAAAAGCTCCACGGCAAAGAATATCTCCTCATCGTCCTGCTCATGCTAATCTTCTCCGTCATGGGGACCACCTACGGCTTCCTCGAAGAAAGCGTCGGCTTCTATATCCTCGTCGCCGCTACTATGTTTGCCGCTGGGCTTGATCCGCTAGTCGGCGTCGCAACCATTCTGCTTGGTGCCGGCTCCGGCGTCCTTGGATCCACCATTAACCCCTTTGCCACTGGCGTCGCTCTGAGCGCCATGAAAGATGCCGACATTCCTTACGACCAAGGCACCATCATCCTCATCGCTACTGTTCTCTGGCTCACCACCCTCGCCATTTCCATGTTCTTTACCATCCGTTACGCCAAAAAAGTTCAAAAAGACAAAGGTTCCACTTTTCTAAGTCTGCGTGAACAAGCTGCCGCCGAAAAAACTTACGACAAATATCTCCAATCTGGAGAAGAAGACGGTTCACTTTCTGGCCGCCAGAAATGGACTCTTGTCATCTTCACCCTCACCTTTCTCGTCATGATCGTCGGTTTTATTCCTTGGGGAGAATTTGGTGTCACCTTCTTTGATAGCTGGACTGGCTGGCTAACCGGCGCTGCCCTCGGCAACTGGTGGTTCTACGAAGCTGCCCTCTGGTTCTTGATCAGCTCAATCATCATCGCCATCATCAACCACACTGGCGAACGTGGCTTCATCGATACCTTCATTAGCGGCGCTGCTGATATGATCGGCGTCGTCCTGGTTGTCGCCGTTGCTCGCGGAGTATCGGTACTCATGAGTCAAACTTCGCTCGACAACTTCATTATTTTCAATGCCTCCAACTTCCTCGCCACCCTGCCCGAACTCCTCTTCGTACCACTAAATTACCTCTTGCACATCGTACTCTCAATTCTCGTTCCGTCTTCTTCTGGCCTTGCCACTCTATCCACCCCGATCATCGCCCCCGTTGCTTCTACCCTCGGTTACAGCACCAATGTCACAGCTATGACCATCGTCGCCGCCAACGGCCTGATAAATCTCATCACCCCGACCTGCGGTGCCATCATGGGTGGCTTAGCCCTAGCTAAAGTCGATTATCCGACCTGGTTCAAGTGGGGAATTCGAGTCGTCACTACTATTGCCGTCGTGAATATTGCCGTACTTTGCCTCTTCTCACTGTAAGAAAATCCCCCGGTGACTCACCGGGGGGACTACCTCGATCCGATATCTTAAGTTTTCTAATCCAACATTTCTACAGCTCTAATCTGATCGAGCTCATTATTTAGCTGACAAAGATATGTCGTAGTCTGAAATTTCTCCTCGATCTCCATCAGAAAATCAGTGAAAATTTCATCATATTCACATGTGCACACCATCACCGAGCGTATTGGCACCCACCCGATCAAACTCTCATGGTTCGGATCCAAGAAAATTCCCGTCCACACCCGATCCAAGTCATCGCCGATATCTACCAAACGCCCGCTCGCAATCAGTACATCCTGAGGATCGCATCCTCGATGGCCACTCACTCGATTATCTTCATCAAGCCGTGCAAAACCACCTGTATATAGATCCATCCCCAAAGGCGTCCAACGATTTCCGATCACGCCCTTACTGCCAGAGCCACCCTCATCAGCGGAGGCATAGTATTCCGTACCATCGGCGATCACTACTCTCATACCATAGACCATCGCCTCCAGCTCTTCGTCCTTGAGCAGCGACGCCCGTACAGGCCCCACGCCACTCAAGTCAAGCTCGGGGTCAGCCTCCTCCGACCCTATCTCCGCCATATCAACATTACCCTCAACCGACAGAAGGCCTGGCGGAACTCTTGCCCCTGTTGCTACAAAAATATCACTCCTATCAAATAAAGCCCTATGTAACCTCTTTTAGTCTTCGTCCCACCATTTACAAATTACGCATAGTATGTTACACTAAAAACAGTAGGGTAAATCAATTTACCCTTGTATTAGTTTTATCTAAAACTAATTTCAAAATTTATGTCACTTTGTAACCTGACGAGTGGGGGAGTTGCACATCCTACACTCCGAACTCTGATTCTTCAACATTCTGGAGGGAAATTACATGAAAAGAATCACTCAGCAGATCTTCACCGTTATTTTATTAACCGCAGTTTTAATCAGCTCAATACCTATATCCGCAGAGGCAAAGATAAAGTACACCGCCAACACCGTCACGATCTCTACCTTTTATGGCTGGTCCCGAACATATCCTGCCTATCCGACCAAAGCCGAGGCAGATGCCAACCCGATCGTTATTGAAATCAACGAAAGCGATTTTCCGGTCAACGTCGTTATCTGTGCAGGTGAAGGCATGGGTGGGAACAGCAAATACCGTTTCAAGTCATATGGTATCCAAAATGTCTATGCCGCAGCCATCATGTCTGGGGTCTATGCCACTATCGACATCGAGCCCTACGTCTACGAACCAAAACAGCCGTCACCAGAAGAGATCGCCGCAGCAGCTCAGGAGAAAGCGACCAACGACAAACTCGACCAACTCTTAAAAGAGCTCGACTTAAGCTTTTATGGCGACAAAGCCACACCTTACGGCAAAGAGTTAAAGGCCTATCTGACCGGAGAGTGGGACGGCAGTGTACGACAAGATACGGTAGATGAACCCTATGCTGGGTACATTACGCATCGCCAAGTTCAAAACCGCCAGTATATCTGGGACGGCACCGATCTCTACACCGGCGAAAATACCATCAAAAAAGTCAATATCGACTATCTCGGCTACCTCGAAATCGTTCCTGGACCAGCTCACGATCAGCAATTCAGCTTCGCCGTCAGTCGCACTAATCAGGTTTTCGAACAATGGTGCCTCTTGGATAAGATCGACTCCTGGGAGCTTCCCGCAGAAGCAGCAGCGGAGACAATCACAAACATCTGTATTGTTGGCAAAAATAGCGGCGATTCAAACGAATGCCAGGCCTTAGTTATTACGCTTGACGTTGATGAGATTTCGCACACCTATTCCTTACTCCCCGGCGGCATCGTCACAAAACTGACATAACGCAACTTATCACACTAAGCGGTACTTCGATCTTATGGTTAGGTGCAACTATCCATATCGGTATCATACCATCACAATAGGCGGCCCTACAGGGGTCGCCTAAATTAGTCTATCTCCTAATTATAGCACACATTGGTAAAAAAGTCAATAGAAAAATTAGATTGAGTCTATCAAAACCTCTGCAACTATAGACAAAACTTAAATATTATGCTACACTAGAATCAAATACCTATGGAGGGAGGAGTTCTTTATGTTAATTGAAGCATTATTTGGCGCACTATTCATCGGGACAATGAGTCCGATCGTATTTCCAGAGGGAACAGAAGCTGTAAAGAAAGCTACTAAGCTCACCAAAGAGCAAATGTCTGCCTCTGCGAAAAGCACCCATCGACCACTCATTAAAGCTTATCGTACCCAAGAAGAAGCTCGCCGACACCGTGTCGGCCTCAGAGCTGGCGAAATAATTTACTTTCCCAATGGATCGCAGATCACTGTCGAAACTGGTTTAAAAGATACACAAGTCGATGGCTGGTGGTATGCATGGAGCGCCGATTAATCAATTAGCTAAATAACGCAAACTAGCTCCTATTTAGATAGGAGCTATCAAATTTTGACACTCCAGAACCACCATTATATTAAAGCTCATAGCCACCGGATCTAATAAATCACACTTGCCCCCTTGATTTTCATCGATTTTACCCCTTGAATTTTTCCACAATCCATGCTAAAATGACAGAGATATTAATATAAAGGGAAAATATGAGTCGTATCGGAAAACAACCCATCGAAATTCCGGCGGGAGTGACAATCACGGTCGGCGACACGGATATTACTGTCGCTGGACCGAAAGGTTCACTCAATGTCCCGCTTCAGGAAAAAGTCAAAGTTGCCATCGCTGACAATATTTTGACCGTTACTCGCGAAGATGACGAACCGAAGTCACGTGCCTGGCACGGTCTTCAGCGCGCCCTCTTAAACAACGCCATTCAAGGCGTCACCAAAGGTTTCGAGAAAAAACTCGAGATCAACGGTGTCGGCTTCCGTCTCAATGGCGGACCCAAAGAAATCGAAATGGCGCTCGGATTCTCCCATCCTGTCAAATACCAAGCTCCTGATGGCATCGAACTCAAGACTGAGAAAATGACCATCACCGTCTCTGGCATTGACAAACAAAAGGTCGGCCAAGTTGCCGCCGAGATCCGTGCCCTCAAGAAACCTGAGCCATACAAGGGCAAAGGCATTAAATATGTGGACGAAGTCATTCTTCGTAAGGCAGGAAAGGCAGGTAAGAAATAATGAACACTGTATTTCGTAAAAAGCGTACTCGCGCCAAGATTCATGGCACGTCCGCTCGTCCTCGTCTCAGCGTCCATATTAGCAATATGCACATCACCGCTCAGATTGTCGACGATGACACCGGTAAGACTTTAGCTTACGCTACCACTATTGGTCAAAAATTAACTGGCACCAAGACCGAAAAAGCCGCTCTCATTGGCAAAGCTATCGCTGACAAAGCCAAGAAAGCCAATATTAAAACCGTCGTTTTCGATCGTGGAGCAAAATTATATGCTGGCAGAATGGCGGCCCTCGCCGACGCTGCCCGCAAGGAAGGATTGGAGTTCTAAGATGGCTGACACTGACAAAACTGCCAAAGTAGTCAACAAGTCCGGCACTCTCAAAATGGACGACAAGACTGCCGAGTCCCGCGTTCGCCGCGACATCAGTGGCAAACCCATGGGGCGTCGGGGTGGTCGTCGCGATCGAGGCCACAACCAAGATAATACCCCCAAAGAGTTTGACACCGTCACGATCAATATCGACCGTGTCTCTCGCACCGTTAAAGGTGGTCGCCGCATGCGCTTCAAAGCTCTTGTCGCGATCGGGAATCATAAGAATAAAATCGGTATCGGCATCGCCAAAGGTGGCGACGTGACTAGCGCCGTCCAAAAGGCCACTGCCAAAGCTAAAAAATCAATGATCGAATTCCACATGGATGGAGAAACCATCTGTCACGAAGTCGAGACTCGCTCCACTGGCGCCGATGTCTTGATGAAGCCTGCCGCTCCTGGTACAGGTATCATCGCTGGCGGCGTCGTACGTAGCATCATCGGCCTTACCGGCATCAAAAACCTCATTTCTAAGAGCCTCGGCAGTACCAACAAGGTCAACATTGCCTACGCTGTGATTGACGGCCTACGCTCTCAAGTTCCACGTGACGAATGGGTTGGCAATACCGGCAAAAAAACCGAGACTAAGTCATCCGCCACAAAGGAGGAGAAATAAATGAAGTACAACGATCTACAAGTCAATAAGAATACTCGTCCGACTCGCGCCGGTCGCGGTATCTCCGCCGGTCGCGGTAAGACCGCTGGTCGCGGTACTAAGGGCCAGAAGGCCCGCACCGGTCATCGCAAAATGCCAGCTGGTTTCATGGGCGGCCAACGCGCCATCATGCAAGCTATTCCGAAGCTCAAAGGTTTCAAGAGCCTGCATGACAAAGCTACTGTAGTTTACACCGATCGCCTGAACGATCTCTCCGGCAAAGTTGACAATTTCACTCTCGCCGACAAAGGTCTCATCGAGAATCCTTATACTAAGGTCAAGGTTATCACTCGTGGCGATCTTACCTCAAAGATCGAACTCGAGACTCAGTTCGCTAGCAAAACCGCCGTTGCCGCTCTTGAAAAAGCCGGTGGCAGCTTCAAAAAGATTGCTGTCCCACAGCGCATTGCTCAGAAAACTGAAGAGTCTTCCAACAAATAGATACACTCACAAAGAAAAGTACGCCCATAGAAGAATATTCTATGGGCGATTTTTACGCGTTACCCCACAACATCTACGCTAACTCACTTTTTCTTGAGAAAAGTTTATGTTTTCCAAAATAAGTTTTGCCAATCAATTCATCACTCCTACACATTACTACGTATCCGAACGATCTTTTTCTGTCCGCTGCCTTGCGAAATAGTCCATTTTTCACCACCTGACCAAATCCATGCTATAATATATACCAGATTTATACCAAAATCAGATCACACTGCTTTAGGTCGTTTTCGGCCTCACCGAAGTATGTTATAATGGAGTAAAGTAGGGAACATGAATTTCAAAACCATTTTCAAGTCATTCAAGAACAAAGATATGCTCCGTCGCATCCTCATCGTCGTTGGGCTAATTGTTGTCTATCGTTTTCTCGCTCACATTCCAGTTCCGCTCGGTGAACCTACGACATTTCAAGAAGCCATCCAGAACCTGATTCAGAAATCCGACTTCGGTAGTTTCTTAAATCTCATTTCCGGTGGTGGTTTCACCCAATTCTCCATTCTCATGGTGGGTATTTCCCCCTATATTACCGCTAGCATCGTCGTCCAGCTCATCACCAAAGCCATCCCTCGCCTCGAAGAGCTCTCTCAAGATGGTGAGACCGGTCGCCGCAAGATCAGTCAATGGACGCGCATTCTCGCCGTACCTCTTGCTATCGTACAGTCCATCGCCTCTATCTTCATCCTCTACCGCACAGTGATCGCCTCAAACACTGCCTTCACTTACACTCCTACTAGCACAGATTGGCTCCTCTCGGTCACTGCTATGGTCGCAGGTTCCATGATTCTTATGTGGCTCGGCGAGCTCATTACCGAACAAGGCATTGGCAATGGTATCTCCACCATCATCCTAGCCTCGATTCTTTCTCAGCTTCCTCAGACTCTCACCAGCATGGGCGCCCTACTTTTCGACACTTCAGCTGGTTCACTCTCCCTCTTTGGTTGGCTCAATCTCCCAGTCAATCCCATTGCTTTCTGGATCATCCTCGGATTTACCATCGCCGTCGTCATCGTAATCTACTTGCTCGTCAAAATCAACGAAGCCCAACGCGTCATCACCATCCATTATGCCAAACGTGTCCACGGCAACAGCGCCTACGGCGGTATCAAATCCATCCTTCCGCTCAAACTCATTGCTGCCGGCGTCGTTCCCGTCATCTTCGCTACTGCCTTTCTTTCTCTACCTGCCCTCATTGGCCAATTGCTCCAGACTATCAATCCTGACAATTCCTTCGGCGCCACCCTCGTCAACCTTTTCACCGCGCCTTCTGCCAACAATTTCGCTACTATGTACCCCAACGGTATTACGGCTACTTGGTTCGTCTACCCAGCAGTCTACTTTTTGCTAGTCGTCCTCTTTACCTATTTCTACACCAGCATCATCTACAACACCAATGAAATCGCCGACAATCTCCAAAAACAAGGTGCCTTCATTGAGGGAGTCCGCCCCGGTCTCCGCACCGCTGAATATCTCGGACATACCATCAATCGTCTCAATCTATTCGGCGCCCTTTCTCTCGGGCTCATTGCCATGCTTCCATTTATCACTGACTATGTTTTCATCATCCTTTCGGGCATGCCTCTTGGTCTCTCTCTTTCCGGCACCGGTCTTCTCATCGTCGTCACCGTTGCTCTCGAAAATCTCCGCCAAGTCAATTCTCGTGCACTTATGGTCACTTACGACGAATATAAATAATTAAGGAACGCAAAAGTGGGCAAAATCATCTCCAAAAATACATCATCTACCTCAAAATCATCTACAGATAATACCAAATCACCCAAAACTACCAAAAAGAATTCTCTTCGCCTCCCCAAAATCCGTAAACTTCATTTCCGCCCCGGTTACATCATTGGTGCTGTAATTTTATCCATCCTCGCCATTTTCTTCCTACGCGTCGCCATCTGGGAACATGGTTACTTCTCCCGCATGGAAGGTAGCGAACGCCATACCACTGAGTCCTCCCAAGCTACCGGTGACGACGGCGAGCACATCGACGATCATGAGCCAAATTCCACCGAAGTTGCCGAATACATCGTCGCTCCAGACAAACCGCGCTATCTATCTATTCCCAGTCTCGGCATCAACAATTCCCGCATCGTCGAAATTGGCCTCAAACCCAACGGGGAATTGTCCACACCATACAATATTTATGATGTCGGGTGGTACACCAAATCCGCCCTACCCGGCGCCAAAGGCGTCTCTATCATTGATGCTCATGGTGGAGCCCAAGGAAGCGGGATCTTTCGCAGCCTCCCCCGCATCCATCAAGGCGCAACCATCAACATCGAAATGGGGGATGGCCGAATGTACACCTACACGGTCGTTGATCTCGCCACCAAAGCCATCGGTGATGAAGCCAACGATTACATGAACAAATCCGCTTTTTCCTCACCCACCCCCGGCAAAAGTTCCCTCACGCTCATTACTTGTACTGGTGACTATTGGCTTTCTAGCCGTACGTATTCTCACCGGTTATTTGTTCGCGCTATCTTACAAGAATAATCCATTTTTCTACTTTACAATCCCAAAAATCTGTGATAAACTGAAATAGTAATTTATGGCTAGTCAAAACAAAACTACCAAGGCTAAGTCTTCGGACAATAGCCGCAAGGAAGTTATCAAGCTCACGGGCAAGGTCGTTGAGTCTCTGCCCAACACCCAATTTCGGGTGGAGCTTGAGAACGGTCATAATATCATCGCACACATGAGTGGACGCATGCGCAAGAATTTCATCCGCTTAGTGCCGGGAGACCGGGTCGAAGTAGAATTGACCCCATATGATCTATCAAAGGGTCGCATTAGCTTTCGATTGCAATAGAATATTAATTGTTGCAAAACGTCGAGCCCCACAGCGCATTGGGTCAGATCTGGACGTTTTACAACGGGTAACGGAAAGGATTTTGACACTGTGAAGGTACGTGCAAGTGTTAAAAAAATCTCCCCCGATGACATTATTGTTCGCCGCAAAGGCGTCCTTCGTGTCATCAACAAGAAAAAACCTAAGAATAAGCAAAGGCAGGGTTAAGCATGGCAAGAATTGCTAGTGTGACCATTCCCAACGACAAAGTCACGTGGATCGCGTTGACTTATGTTTATGGTATCGGTCAGGCAACGAGTAAAGCCATCCTTGCGGAGGCCAAAATTGAGCCTACCACTCGGGTGAAAGATCTCACCGAGGCTGATATTCAGAAAATCAACGATATCATTAGTAATAAATATACCGTTGAAGGTGATCTGAAACGCCTCGTTACCAATAATATCAAACGTCTCAAAGACATTAACTCCTACAAAGGCGTCCGCCATAAAGCCGGTTTGCCGGTCAATGGTCAACGCACCCGCACGAATGCACGTACACGTAAGGGTCGCGCGATTGCCGTAGGTGGCGCACAGCCCAAAGCTGCAAGCAAGACTTAGTATATAGGAGCATAATATGACAGAAGAGATTGAAAAGAATCTAGACGCTCCCGTTACTGAGGAGCAGGTCGCAAAGACCAAAGTTAAAGGCAAAAAAGGCAAACGAGTTGTCACCTCTGGACAAATTCATATTCAAGCCACCTTTAACAACACTATCATCACTATTACCGACAAAAACGGCGGCGCACTGAGCGCTAGCTCAGCCGGCGCCAACGGTTTCCGTGGTAGCAAAAAAGGCACAGCTTATGCTGCTCAAATTGCTGCCGAAAAGGCTCTCGAAATCGCTAAACGCGAACACGGTCTAAACAGCGTCGACGTTTACGTTAACGGTATCGGCCTCGGCCGTGACAGCGCCATCCGCGCCGTTTCCAACGTCGGTATTCGTATCGATAGTATTACAGATGTTACCCCCATCGCGCACGGTGGCGTGCGTCCTAAGGGAGAAAGGAAACCGTAATGGCACGAGATACTTCTCCAATCGTTAAACAAAGTCGCCGTGAGGGTTACGCACTAGCCCCCAAAGCCCACAAGGTCATGGCGCATAAAACCGGCATCCCAGGCGAACACGCTGATATGCGCATTCGTGGTGGCAGCCTTTACCTCACCCAGCTTCGCGAAAAACAAAAAGTTCGCCGACTTTACGGCTTGCTTGAAAAACAATTCGCCAAGCTCATGAAGGAGGCAGCCAAAACTGACGGTCTCGCTGGCGAAAACCTTTTACAGTTCCTCGAACGTCGCGCCGACAATGCCGTTTATCGTGCCGGTTTTGCTACAACTCGTAGGCAAGCTCGCCAGCTAGTCTCCCATGGACACTTCCTACTCAACGGTCGTCGCATTGACATTCCTAGCATTCGTCTCAAACCAGGAGACATCTTGGAAGTTCGCCCCAAATCACAAAAATCTGAATATTTCAAGAATCTTGACAACGTAGTCAGCAGTTCTAGCAACGTTCCGCTCAGCTGGATGAAGTCCGATCCGAAAAAAATGACAATCGAAATCACCGGCCTGCCAAAACGCGAAGAAGCAGAAGCTGGTATTAATGAACAGTTAATCGTTGAGTACTACTCACGTTAAGGAGGATAAATGACTACAAAAGTTATTCACGAGGCCAATTTAGCCGAAGTCAACCAAATCGGTGACAACAGTGCTGAATTTGTGATCCGCCCATTGTTCTATGGCTACGGCAACACATTGGGTAATTCCATTCGTCGAGTCCTGCTCTCCAGCATTAAGGGTGCGGCAATTACCGCTTTCAGTATTGAAGGCACTAACCACGAGTTCGCAGCTATCCCCGGCATCCGCGAAGATGTTGTCGATATCATGCTCAACCTCAAAAATATCCGTCTAAAGTCCGCTTCTGACGAGCCAGTCGAAGTCAGCTTTGAGCTCAAAGGCAAAGATGCTGGCGAAGAAGGTCGTGTCACTGCCGGCCAAATCAAATTCCCAGCCGGTATCGAAGTTGGCAATCCCGATCAAATCATTTGCCATATTGATGACCCCAACTTCGTTCTACGCATGAACCTCGTCGTCGAAAACGGACGCGGCTACCTCAGCATCGAAAAATCCAGTGAAGATCGCCTGCACAGCGATATGATCGCGCTCGACGCTGTCTTTAGCCCAGTTCTTCGCGTACGCTTCAAAGTTGAAAACACTCGCGTCGGCCAAGACACTAACCTTCAACAACTCACCATCACTGTCGACACCGATGGTACCATCACCCCACGTGAAGCTTTCGAAGAAGCCAACGCCATCCTCGTCAACCAATATACCGCATTAGCCGGAGGCACTTCAGTCGAAACTGCTCCAGCTCCTGGCGTCGAGCAAGAGACTGATGATTCCGGACTCAATCTTCCTATCGAAGAGCTTGGGCTTTCCGCTCGCACCGCTAATGCACTCGTCAACAACGAAATCAAGACCGTCCGCGATTTAGTGGCCCTCTCCGAAGTCGATCTCAAAGATCTCAAAGGCTTCGGCAGCAAAGCCCTGGACGAAGTTAAAGAGAAACTAACGGAGTTACTATAATGCATCGTCATGGATACAAAGGCCGCAAGTTCGGCCGTAAGACTGACCAGAGACGAGCTTTGCAACGTGGGCTAATCAAAGCGCTGATCGAACATCAGTCTATCACGACCACCCTTGCACGCGCCAAGGAAATGCGTCGTGACACCGAAAAACTAATCACTATCGCCAAAAAAGGTGGCCTTGCAAATCGCAGATTACTCATCGCTAGGCTAGACGACATCAAATCAGCAGATTTGCTAATGGATGTCATTGCCCCTCAAATCAAGCGTGATTCCGGCTATCTTCGCATTGAGCGAGCTGGATTCCGCAAAGGGGATAACGCTGAAATGGGTACCATCAGTTTTGTCGATGATATTGACCTCAGTAAAAAGGAGGGCAAATAAATGAAAACTTACAGTCAAAAAACCGCCGAAGTTAATCGTGAATGGTGGATCATCGACGCCGGCAGCATGCCGCTCGGCAAATTAGCGGTCGTAATTGCCGACAAGCTAATGGGTAAAAGCAAAGTCACCTATACCCCACACACCGACAACGGCGACTATGTCGTAGTAATCAATGCCAAAAACATCCAGGTGACCGGCAACAAAATGATCGACAAAAAATACTACCGCCACAGTGGCTTCCCAGGTGGGCTCACCGAACTCAAACTCGAAGAAGTCATCGAGAAAAACCCCAAAGTTGCCATTGAGCGCGCCGTCAAAGGCATGCTACCGAAAAATAAGCTCGCTGCAGATCGCTTGTCTCGCCTTCGCGTCTTCGATGGAGCCGAACACGCCCATACTGCACAAAGTCCAAAGGAGATCAAATAATGGCTACCAAAGACTACATCTACGGCCTCGGCCGCCGCAAAGCTGCCACTGCTCGTGTTCGCCTCTACAAAGGCAAGGGAACTATCACTATCAATGATAAACCCGCCCTTGATTATCTTTCCGGCAACAAGAGCCTACTCGCAGAGATTACCGATCCACTCGCTCTCGCCGAAAAGCAAAACGAGTACGATGTTTCTGTGCTCGTCGCTGGTGGCGGACTTGCTGGACAAGTTGATGCAATCAAACTCGCCCTTAGCAAAGCTCTGACTACCGAAATGGCTGATCTTCGCCCCGTATTAAAGAAAGCTGGCTTCTTAAAACGCGATCCGCGCGAAAAAGAACGCAAGAAGTACGGTCTACGTTCCGCCCGCAAAAAGGAACAATTCTCCAAACGTTAATCGTCGTCTGTGTGAGGGCTTGGGGGACCCTCACGCGAACAAGTGCGACGTTTAATATTTCTGTCATAAGACATCATATCCTGGCTGAGCCGGTTCCAATTCTTTAGATGAGGAGAGGCTCACCAGATGTCGTTGACAGAAATATTAAACGAGGTATATATTATGCTTCCCCAAGCCCTACAAGATACCATTGAGGCCCTCGGCCACCTACCCGGCGTAGGTGCACGCACTGCTGAGCGCTATGCCTATTTTCTTTTCAAAAATAGCCCCCGTATTAGTACCAACATTGCCCAGGCTCTTACCAACCTCCACACCGGCGTCAAAAACTGCCCCATCACCTTCGCCCTAATCGACACCAACGATGAAGTCTCAGCCTTTTATGATGCGCCTGGGCGCGACAAGTCGACCATTCTAGTCGTTGAAGAACCGCTCGACATTTACGCTATCGAACAAACCAAACAATTTCAAGGCACCTACCACGTCCTAGGCGGCGCAATTTCACCCATCGACGGTATTACTGCCAACGAGCTCCGCATCAAAGAACTCCTCGCCCGCATCGAGCCCGACCAAGTCACCGAAATTATCATTGCCACCAACCCTTCAGTCGAAGGCGAGTCCACCGCTCTCTTGCTTCAAAAAATGCTCCACGATCAATACCCCGCAGTCAACGTCACCCGCCTCGCTCGCGGTCTCCCTCTCGGCGTCGATCTTTCTTACGCCGACCAAATCACGCTCTCAGCTGCTCTCGAAAATCGCACCAAACTATAGTATAATATAGTAATGCTGGAATCTAAATTCTGGAAAATCTTTAAAATCACGCTCGCCCTCGCAGTTTTAATCGCCTGGGGTGTAGCCATTTTCCGTTTATCCGGCATGAGCTCGGTCGATTCCAATGACGCCAGTGTCAGCATCGTCGATTCGGCGATCCAACGCATCCTCGTTGTCACCAATAATCATCACATCACCAACGTTCACCTTACCGACGAACAAATCGATTACGCCGCCGCACTCATTAATGCACCCCTGCGCAAAGTCTTCCACGCCGGAGTCTATTTCGTCCTTGTCCTTCTCGCAATTATCGTGGGCTGCACGATTTTCTCCGCCCGACGCTACTGGAGCATCTGTCTCATTTCGCTCCTCATCTGCATCCTCTTCGCCATCACCGACGAATTCCATCAAACCTTCATCAGCGGTCGCACTGGGCAATTTTTAGATGTTTTGATCGACAGCATCGGAGCTTTTCTCGGTGTCACCTTTGCTTCTAGCTATTATTTCGCTTACTCGCTCGGCCGTCGCAGCCACACCTCTACGGACGATCAAGATCCACCTAGTTCGCACGCCTAAACACCTCAAATTCGCCTAGTTTTTCCCAAAATTTTCAAAATTTTAGCCTAATTTTCCCCAAAACTATTGAATTTTTACGCAATCTGTGATATAATGAAAGGAGAAGGATATCCCGGCTCACCAGCCGTGATATTTTATATTATCCAAAACCAGGGTAAACAGGGAATCAACCGTATCGTCACATTGAGATATAATATCATGTTTTACTTATTTCTCAAGCGAATTTGCGACATCATCATCGGTCTCATCGGCCTCCTTATTTTGATACCCATCAGTCTAATCGTCAAGATCACCTACATCAGCACTGGCGACTGGCACAGTATTTTCTACACCCAAAAGCGCATCGGCAAAGACGGCAAGATCTTCACTCTCTTCAAATTCCGCACCATGGTCTGGAATGCCGAAGAAGAACTCGTCCGACTCCTCAACACCGACCCCACTATCAAACGCGAATATACTAAATTCCGCAAACTTGCACATGATCCTCGCATCACTAAAATCGGAAAATTCCTTCGTAATTATTCTATTGATGAATTTCCTCAATTCATCAACCTATTAATAGGTGACATGTCACTCATTGGCAACCGTCCCTACCTGCTCTCCGAAAAGCCCTACATGGGCAAATACTATCAAGAAATCATCAAAACCAAACCCGGTATCACTGGACTGTGGCAAATTTCCAGCCACAACCAAGTCCTTTTCAAAGAACGTCTACGTCTCGAAGCCACTTACACCGAAAAATTCAAGCATGACTTTGGAATTTTTCTCGGCACTTTCAAAATCCTACTCAGCGGGAGTAATAGCTGATGCCGAGCTTGCAAATTTTTGTCGCCACGCATCGACCCTACCCCATGCCAAGTGATGCAGGGTATAGTCCAATTCAAGTCGGTCGCGCCATTAGTGATCTTGATCTTCCTTTCATACCCGACAATACCGGCGATCACATTTCAGACCGCAATCCACGTTTCTGTGAGCTCACCGCGCTCTATTGGGCCTGGAAAAATTCTTCTGCTGACTACATCGGGCTCGTCCATTATCGTCGTCATTTCCGTTCCACGCTTCACACTTCTAAACTCAGCGCTAGTTTATTGCCTTCATACATTACAAATGACAAATCCATCGCTAAAACTCACCGTCGGCTTGCACGGATCGCCTCCTCCCCCGAAATCCTCCAACTCCTTCAATCTTCACATATCATTTTGCCAACCAAACGTCACTACATAATCGAAAATCTTTTTGATCACTATACCCACACTCTAAATCCCGAGCCACTCTTCAAGGTCCGTCACATCATCGCCGAGCGCACTCCTGCCTACCTCCCCGAATTCGATCGCTTACATACTCGTCGCAGTGCCCATATGTTCAATATGTTCATTATGCGTCGTGATCTACTTGATCAATATTGCAATTGGCTCTTTCCGATTCTCTTCGAACTCGAAGCCAACATCGACGTATCTACCTGGAGTAATTTCGATCAACGCTATGTCGGTCGTGTCAGCGAATTACTGCTTGACGTTTGGCTCTATACCCATCATCTCGATTATACCGAACTATCCATGCTCTCCACTGCTCGTACTAATTGGCTACAAAAAGGCAGCAGTTTTCTCCTGTCTAAATTCTGCGGGAGGAAATATGCCCAAAGTTTTTAAACTCAAAAAGAGGCCGATATGGTCTTAGGTATCTTTGCATTCCTGAGCGCGCTACTCTGTTTTTGCTACACCCTGCGCGCTACCAAATCCGCCAAACTGTTTTCACCCGCCAGTCTCTTCTTTGGGTTATGGACTTTAATCCTCGGACTTTCCTTGCTTCATCTGTACCATCTTGAACCACCTTCTAGCGCAGCCTACGGTTTACTCCTTGCAATGAATCTCTCCTTCTTCGCCGGAAACCTCATCGCGCGTAAGCTACCGTTTCGGACCTCCCGAAGGCCTCCATCCCACACCCGGACGAAATGGTTAGTTTTCTATTTTCTGTGTGCACTCGTGATTCTTTTTAATTTTATTGATCTGATTTTGGTTATCATCAATCTCGAAAACGGCACCCCCATGTGGCAAATTCGCAATTGGACTCTTGCGCCATATGGCTCCAACAATCCCATTCTCGCGCGACGTAGTTTCCTCGAAGAACTCATTCGCACCCTCATTTGCTCACCCATGACTTTAATCTTACCGGGTGTAGCTTCATACTTTTGGTTCCACCGCAAGCATAGTCCACGTCGCCTATTTCTGATGATCCTGGCTATTCTCACCCTCTGCCTCAACGCCATTGCGGGCGGCGGTGGACGTCTCGGCTTCCTTTTTCTCATCCTCTGCATGTTTTGTTCGTACTACCTCATGCATAGGTCCACCGCCGCCCGCAAAATCCCCAAACCTACCATCATCCTCCTCGTCTCCACACTTGGTCTCATGATCCTCGCCACCACCTTCCGCACCGGTTTCGGCAACTTATTCAAGCAATTCTACACTTACTTTGCCATGCCACCCACCTTACTCAGCATCTGGCTCCCCACACTCGCCAGCACATCTCATACTTTCGGCCTCCTAACCTTGTTTGGCATCTTTTCTTATCCTTTACGTCTTCTCAACCTACTCGGACTCAGCGCTTTTGTCCCTCCCGTTTTCGATACTGCCATGACTACTATGCTGAACGCCGAAAAATTCGTTCCCACTGGTGCCGGGATAAGCAACGCCTTCGTCACACCAGTCTACTACTTCTTCGCCGACGGCGGCATCGTTTTTGTCATCCTGGCTTCACTAATTTTCGGAGTCCTTGTAGTCTATCTCGCCCGCCGTCTTGAACACCATACCGACCTTCGTAAATTCCTTTTCTACATCCTCATTATGTATGGTATTCTCGTCTCCTTCATGCGCATCCAAACCGTCATCCCGAATTATCTCATCGGCTTCCTACTTGTCGCCTGGATCTTCAAACCTACACCGCCCGCCCCCGATTATCAAGACATCCTCTCCCTCACCACATCTAAATCTCTCTCCATCATCCTTCCAGTCTACAACGCCGAACGCCTCCTCACTTCCTGCATCACCCAACTCGAAAGCATTCAGAACATCACCTTTGAAATCATTTTAGTCAATGACGGCTCCACTGATCATACGCTCGAATTCGCCCAGCAGCTCACACAAACCTACTCTAATCTCACCCTCATTAACAGCGACCAAAATCACGGCGTCAGTCATGCCCGCAATCTCGGTCTCCAAGCCGCCCGCGGCGATTACGTCATTTGCGTCGACGTCGACGATCAAATTAATCCCCTCATGTACGAGCTGTTGCTCAAAAACGCCGTCTCAACCCATGCCGATATTTCCATGTGTAATTATTACGAAGTCTACGGCAACACCCATCTCGATTCAAAATATCACTATAACCCATCCATCCTCACAGCTCCTAACATCATAGAAAAATATCTCTACGATCACATCTCGAACAATGTTTGGGATAAACTCATTCGCCGTAGTCTCATCTCCGATCTCCAATTCTCTGAGCAGCTCAGCATCGGCGAAGACATCCTCTTCTGCCTCGAAACCTTTAGCCACACCAAATCTCTCGCTATCCTGCCCGGCAAGCTCATCGGCTACGTACAACATCCGACTTCCGCGATGCATCAAATCAGTCCTAAACTCACCGAATATCAAGCCCTACTTAAACTCATCCCCAGCCACCTGCATGCTCAGCTTCAATCAAATCATCTCGAAAGTTTTACATTCTTTGAGCTCGAAATGACTGTCCGTGGTATCCACGCCATTTCACTTGCCACCAATCATCAAAACTTCGCTCAGTCTCTCAATTTGCTCTCCAATTTCTATGATTCGGCCACACTAACCAAAATTATCCAAAATCCCCATTTTTCCAAATTCATTCGTCTGGAAATGTTAATTCTTCGTACTTTTGGCCCCAAGGCCCACCTTCGTCTTACGCCATTTTATCGTTTAATTAAACAGGCCCTCCGCTCATGAAAACCCCCGCAAAACGACTCGCGATCAATACCGCCATGCTCAGTATTTTTCATATAGCCAAAATCATTTTTCCTTTTATTACGCTACCCTACCTCACCCGCGTCCTCTCCACCGATACTTATGGCGTAGTCACTTATGTCAAAACTGTCATGGCTTATCTCCAAGTTCTCGTCGACTTCGGCTTTGTTCTTTCTGCAACCAAAGACATTGTCAAAATTCGACATGATCATTCCAGGATCGGCCTCATCGTCGGCGACACCCTCATTGCTCGCGTTATACTCGGATTCATCGGCTTATTCGCCACCATCTTACTTGCATTCATTTTGCCAATTCTGCGTCAAAACTTTCTTTTTACTGTCCTCTCCTACCTTGTGGTTTTTGCTTCAATCTTCCTGCTCGACTTTCTCTTTCGCGGCATCGAGCGTATGCATATCATCACCATCCGCTTCATCATCACTAAAACCCTCTCCACCATTCTCACCTTCCTTCTTATCAAAAACGATTCCGACCTACTCCTCATCCCTATCCTCGATCTCATTTCTACTTTCATCGCCATCCTCTGGGTCCTGCACGAGGTTAAGAAAATGCAACTACGTATCAGTTATAGCAATCTCAAAAATGCTTTCAAGTCTATCAAAACTTCTTTTGTTTATTTTCTTTCCGACGTCGCCTCCACGTCTTTCAACGCATTCAGCACCATCATCGTCGGTCTCTTCCTCACCACTACCGATGTCGCCTACTGGGGAATTTGTATGCAAATTATCGGGACCATCCAAGCCTGCTATTCGCCCTTGTCTGGAGGAATTTATCCCGAAATGATCCGCACCCGTAGTCTCAAGCTCATTCATCAAATTCTCAAAATCTTCCTCCCACTCATCACTCTTGGTTGCATTTTATTCGTACTTTGCGCCAAATTCGGACTCTTTCTGCTCGGAGGAGGTCATTATGTCGCCGCCGCACCTATTTTGCAAATTCTCACCCCCTGCCTTTTCTTTAGCTTTCTCGCCATTATCTATGGCTGGCCCACCCTCGGCGCCATTGATCAAAATCGCGCCGTAACTATCAGCACGGTCACATCCGTCATCATCAATATTGCTCTCCTGCTCCTTCTAGCACTTACCGATCATTTCACTCTGATTAATATCGCCATCATTCGCGTACTTTCCGAAATCATACTCTTCGGATTACGTTTCGCTGCCTATTTCCGTCACAAACAACTCTTCTCAAATTCTTAATCGCACACCAACTTCACGCCATGAGTTTTGCGTTGGTCAACTGGCGGTAATATCATATATTCACCAAAACTATTCTTCAAATATCGATCATAATCCCCCACACCCTTCACTTTCATATCACAAAACTCATACTGCCTGGTCCACAAATCCGCCTTCAGCATTGCTTCTTTTTCCCCATAGCTCCACATTACCAAACCCACATATTCCGCTTGCTCAAAATCATATCGACTACAATGCTTCACCAACTTCCTCGCTAAGCGTTTCAGACCATACGCCCTCACGCCTACATGAATCGCCCATTTCGCTAGAATCTGGCGTTTACGTTTGGTAATTTTTATCAGTTGCGCTAAACTATTATACCCAATCAAAAAACTTTTCTGTATTCTTCTCGCTTTCCGATAGAATTTCACACGTTCGTCCGCATCACTTGGCAAACCTTCCATCGGAAAAACATCAATCCAAAGTTTATTAATTCGGTCCACTTGCCCCAGATCCACAATTTCCACTTGAGGATCAATCACTTTCAAAAAAGGAATCCGCGCATTGCCAAGCTCAATACTTCTAGCCTCCAAGCCTTCACCTAGTTTCAAATCATTAGCTCGCGCCAGCTGGATCAGCCTCTCATAATCCGGCCGTGGAATCATAATGTCAATATCATCGTCCCATGGTATAAAACCTTTGTGCCGCACTGCACCCAATTGCGTCCCAGCACATACATAATATGGTATCCGATGTTCATCCAACACCACTACCAACCGATGCATCATATCAAGTAGCTTAGCTTGTACCTTTTCAATTTCACTCACTCTCGCACTCCTACACAATCCTTCTCGTCACCGGCATCTTTTTCAGTACCCAGACCACCGCCGCACATATCAAATATACACTTACCCCACCCAGTGTCCGATACCAAATGCCGCCACGATCAATCCATTCAACTTTCGCCACAAAGTGTAGCACGAACCATTGCACTAAATATATTCCATACGCCAAACCCGCAAACGGCACCAGTACTCGATCAAAGATCCTCGTCAATTTAGAACTCTTCATATTTCTCACCACCAAGAAAATCGCCGTCGAATATAGTACACACGGCACATTTTGATAACCCTCAAACATATAGCTGATCTTCCCAGCGTCAAACGATGCCCACCACGTCCCGAAAATCATCATCAAAAGTCCCACTATACCCAAACTATAAACCACTATACGCTGTTTTTTTATTAATTCAAAATGCGACAAATAATATCCAATTAGCACCAACAGTAGATATCCACCCATCGCCGGGAAAATAAAATGCTCCCTATCATATGTAATTGGTAAAAATCGTATCACAAACGGCAACAATGAATTTAACACAAACCCACAAATAATCGCATAAGCAAAGGCCGATTTACGTTTATCTTCCGGAATCAACGACAAAAAGGGAATCGCCAAATAAACTCCAAACAACGCCGGGAAAAACCAGTAAAAATCAATAAATTTACATCCCAGCACCGCCGAAGTAAATTCATCTATCCTCAGCCACTGATTTTTCTCCGCCATAATCAAGACGCCGCCAATCACTGACCAAGCCAAAAACGGAATCACCGTTCGTTTTACTCGCTTTATCACAAACTCTTTAGTACTATACCGCTTCCGATAATCTATCAGAGTTGCCCCAGTCACCATAAAGAAAACCGGTACCGCAAAAATCATTACCGACCGCAAGAAATTCGATGTCACCCAACTTCGCTCATACCCAAATCCATACCAACGAAAATTACAGTGCAACATTACCACCGCCAAACTTGCCAATACCGTCAAATAAGTGATGTAGTTTTTCTTTTCTGCCTTTATCATCACCCCCCCCCTGGTCTTGTCATGATAGTTGTTTTTCTCTGCCATAAGTATCATAATTATATCATATATGATATACTAATACAATCATAATTCTATATATCAACCATTGCTTTATTCATAATATTACGCTATAATATATATTATATATTCTATTATATGTCTCATTTTGTCAAATCCTAAGCAAGGACCCACTCATGTCAAAAACCTCCCCCAAATCTACCGCCTCACCCCGACCTCATAAAGTCTGGCTCATTCTCAGTATTATCTTTTCTACATTACTCATTACCACCACACTCACTCTCGGGACAATGGTCGTCCTGATTAATTTTCTTCCTCCCCTCTACCTCTATTCCACGCTGATTATACTTGGCATCATCACCATCGTCTTTATCCCCCTCATGCTTCTGAAACACATCAAACTTTTCATCAAAATCCCACTTTTCTTCCTCAGTCTCTTGTTTAGCGCGATCTATCTTTTTGCCATCATATATCTCAATCAAACTTTTAATTTCGTGAACCATCTCAAAGGTCAAGACTACCTTACCGAATCATATTATGTTGTAGTTATGAATTCTTCTCCTTATCAAAACATCACAGATTTACAAGATCATACTATTGCCACTTACGACGAGAATCAAGACATTTACGATGCTGCCGTCGCAGAGCTCCACTCGCTTCTACCCGCCCAAACGCAAACCGTTTCTTCTATCAGTGAGCTATCTTCCAACCTCACGGGTCAGATCACTGATGCGGCCTTCATTAGCTCGATACATTACGATTTACTGAATGAACTCTCTCTAGATAATTCTACCCCCTTCAGCGAACAAACCCGCATCATCCATACCATCGAAGTCCAAGTCGAATCACATGACGATTTTACAACAAACAATCTCGATCTCACCACCGAACCTTTCGTTCTTTATATTAGTGGCATTGATGCCTACGGTGATATTTCTACCATGAAACGTGGCCGCAGCGACGTTAATATGCTCGCCACGGTCAATCCAAAAACTCACGAAATCCTACTTATTTCCATCCCGCGCGATTATTACGTTCAACTCCACAATACTACCGGGCCCAAAGACAAACTTACTCACGCCGGCATCTACGGCATCCAGATGTCCGTCACCACCCTTGAGGATGTCCTAGATGTCCCTATCAATTACTACCTCAAAGTTAATTTCTCCACGGTGGTAAATCTCGTTGATACACTCGACGGTATCGAAGTCTACTCCGACCAAAGTTTCACTCCTTGGACCAACCGCAACCTCACCATCTCCAAAGGCAATATCCATATGGATGGAGCAACTGCTCTTGCCTTCGCCAGGGAACGTAAGGCTTATTCCACTGGCGATCGTCACCGCGTCCAAAACCAACAAGCCGTTATTAGTGCCCTAATTAGCAAAATCAGCCATTCACCCATCATCCTGACTAAGTATTCCGAGATCCTGCAAGACATTTCAAATTCACTCGAGACCAATCTTCATCATGATGAGATCTCCGCCCTGATTCGTCTTCAACTCCAAGACATGCCTAACTGGCAAATCTATAAGTACAACCTCGAAGGCGAAGACGCTCATGATTATACCTACTCCATGGGTCACCAATTACTCTATGTCATGGCACCAGACTTCGCCACCGTCGACAAAGCCCACAATCTCATTACTTCTATGCTTGCCGGAGAATCCCTAAACACCGCCGGTCTTTAATCGAGCGCTTCACTTCGGGCGTCTCCCGTCTACACCTCTAAGTTTTAATGCAGCACAAGTATCCCGCAGTAGCTTTTCCCGAAAATCCACTACCCTCACTTCCCAACCAAACACCTCTTCCAACATCCCTTCTATCTCCCAAAAACTCGTATTCAAGATCAGTACTACATCCGGCTTTATATACGAGACCTCGCGTCGACGCTGCAACTCTACCACCAGTTTTCTAGATTCATCTGTCGTCTCTTTTTCCGTTACTGCAACTTCTTTTTGCGCCAAATTCAGCCTCTGAATCGCCTGTGCAATCCTTTGTCTATCCGTCGTACTATCTTCTGGTAACAAAGTTTCCTGCGGCAGCTTCGTATTTTGCGCCTTCTCACTCTCCATTTGTTCCTTCATTGTCACTTTTCGCGGAGCCTCAAACATTCTACGCCCCCTTCTTCTCCCTGCCCCAGGCAATTGCACCACAAAGTCCCATGCCAATTCCGTTCTTAATATCTCTGGCGTCATCATATCTTGATTAATCAATTCCTCCCAACCACTACAGTCCGGTATCACTAAAGTCGAATGCTCCAACTCTCTGCGCAAATTATCTCTCACGTCCTCATTCTTCTCCAAATCATCGGCTAGTAGCACAACATTCGCCGGATAATTTCTCGTCCGCAAAATCTTCGCATAACTCACACCCATGGTCACGAATTTTTGACCAGGATACTTCCTACATAACGCTCCAGCAATCTGCAACAATCGATAATCACCAAGCACAATCACATCCACCACGTTTAAATACTTGCACAAATCCTTTTCTAGACGTTGCATCATTTCCGCCGTATCCATTTGATTATGATCCCCAAGCCAATCAACCACTCGCACCACCTCCACAATCCCCAGCTCCGCCTCTAAATAATTTGCTACCAATTCTCCACCCCAACCATAACCATATACTACAACTTTCAACATTTTTGCTCCTTCACTCCAGTTTAAAACTTTTTCGTCAATCAACCGCTTATGAAACAGCGACATTTAAACCAAATTTAAATACTCCACATAAAATTCCTTCGTCCGTAGTGGGTACGTCCATCTGTACTACGGTTCTCTGAGGGCCTTCGGCATCTCTGGTTACGGTTGGAGCTCAATTTCCGTGGCGTTCGCCTCTGTTACTTCTGCTACCGCGTACTACCTCGGCTTCGGTGCGTCTGGCGTCCACCCGTCGGACGGCCCGGACAATCGTTGGGACGGTTTCCCCATCCGCTGCCTAGCCTATTAGTTTATATATAGTGATGGATTATGTAAGTAAGGTTAAGGCTTTTCTCGGTCCGCGTCGCGTCAGGCCGTCGCCTAAGGCTGACGCAGGTCAAAATCACGGCCCGAGCATAGCGAGGGATTCGATTTTGAGAGCGCCACCTCGATCGAAGAGAAGAGGAACTAAGCCTACTATAGCTATATATAAACTAATAGGCTAGGCAGCGGATGGGGTAACCATACCAACGCGCACTCGGTTCATGCGACGGGTCCAATCCTCCAGCACTAAATATCAAATAGTAGGCATTCGCACTAGTGTTGGACAAGAAATTTTGCACCGTTACAGACCAAAAGTCACCATACTGCCCAGCATCTCTAAAGGCGCCTGACAGCAACATCACATCTCCACTACGGACGAAGGATAAAAGGTCTCTCAACAATCCAAACCAAAGAATCGCCCAAACGCTCTAGCTTTTCTCAAACTATTGTGCTATAATGGCAACAGCTTGGGGATTCGCCAAGTGGTAAGGCACCGGGTTCTGGTCCCGGCATTCGGGGGTTCGAATCCCTCATCCCCAGCCAATTTCTTCCTACAATTTCTTGTAAGCAGAAATTGACCCATCACTACCCACATATATCCGCTCAAAACACAAATTTTAATTTTTAGAACCGTGTTCTACCACATCAAAACTAAAACTAACCTATACAGCAAATACATCCATGCCTGACCAAGCATACCGCGTCAAAGGTACGCACGTCACCTCACCTTATCCTCTCCATCTCACCCCCGGAGAACACCGCCTCATTTTTACCTTAGAAAAATTCTTCACCCCCGAATATATCCTCCCCGACTGCTATTTTCCCAAACCCGACCAGCCCAACAATCAGGATGAACCAAACCAACCAGCCTACTCAAACCCAGCCAAACGACTACATCATTCAAATCAACTCGCTAGCACCGTCGCCTCCACCGCCGCCCTCACCCAAATCGACTGCCTAGCCCTCCACCCTAGTGGCCTCTATATTTTCGAATCCAAAGATTACAACGGCTGGATTTATGGTGATTGTGAACGCCGTTCCTGGACCGAAGTCCTGAATTTTGGACGTGAAAAACATCAATTTTACAATCCCGTCCTCCAAAACTCTCTCCATCTCACTACCATTCAGAATCTTCTGACAGATTTTTCACATCTCCCTCTCTATTCCATCATTGTTTTTGGACGATCCGCCACCCTTAAAGTCGTTGATCATCTCCCCGACCATTGCCACATCTGCACTCAAGCTCATCTTCGCACACTACTCCACCAGCTGACCAATCAAAATTTCCTCTCTGGGTCCGATCTCAAATCTCTCCACGAGCTCCTAGAGCAAAGTCGCATCAACCCCGACGCCATCATTCGCGATCAACACATCACCGAAGCGAGCTTCGCCGAACACCATCGTCAGCATCTCTGACCCCTTAAATTCCACCCCGACACCATAAAACTATTGACTTTTTCGTTCAAGTGTGATATAATGGAAATAGGGGGTGTTTTTATTTCTCAAAATCCTCAGCTCACTAAGCTAGAGCTTTATGGAATCATCAACACCCTACTTTTGCACCTTGAAAGGATGGTTAGCATGACCAATAATTTAATTCAGAAACTCTTCATGATTCACACCATCGACCTCTGGACCACGAGTGAAGGCAACTCTTTCGACGAATTTGACCAGGCCTTTGCAAGTGGTGCCACTGCCAGCGGCCTACCATATGATCATTACATTGTCGCTCGACACTGTAATACTCGGATCAGGTTCAGCGACAATCGCCTCAAGATCGCGCCCAAGCCGTCAGCAGTTATCTTCCTCAAGCAAAACCGGCCGATTCGTCTCCTACTGAGCGACGCAGTGACAGATATCAACACCTACATCTGTCATGCCCTTGTGCAGCGCATCGGCAAGTCCTCTCTGCGAGTCCTCTTTGATAAATTCGGAGTCACTTACGAAGAAATTGACCTGGGATGCGAGAACACTCAATCTGCCCCGTCACTACCCTACGAGACAGCAGTCTACTCCTGCGACCGTTTTGAGTTGCTCAAGCAATACCTGAACCAGCCACCTCTGTCCATCCTCGATCTTAGGTTCAATCCTACCATTGAGCTCAGCCTGTCACTCTCGGTTCCACAGATTGAGTTTCACATCCAGCACCGGGGAGGGTTCATCAGCGAAGATTACCGTCACTTTATCCCTCTCCAGATCAGTCATCGCCTCATGACCATCATCTGATTTCAGGCGCCCATTCTGGGCGCCATATTTTCTCTCTTCCCAAATCTTGACCACCGTGTTACAATACTATTGACAGTCTGGTATCAGACTTTTTTTGTTAGAAAGGAGTGATCATGTCACAGGATCGAGATCCTAAAACTCCTCAGGACCAAGCCCCCCAGAGCTCTCCCGAGGCCACTAAAACCAAAACTACCGACCAACCATCTACCACTGACGCAAAAAACCAAAGCCCCACCGACGCTCAAGCCACCAAAACCCAACCAACTACAGCCAAATCCGAAACTCCCCAGCCTACCCCCAAATCACAAAAAAATCAGTCTAAAAAGACTCCAAAATCCGGTACCGAGACCACCGAAAAACCCCTCAAAGAAGTCTTCATCTTGGCTCGACCTTTCGTCGCATTCGGTCGCTATTTGCGCGACTCATGGAGGGAATTACGCCAAGTCCGCTGGCCCAACCGTACCAACGCCTGGAAGCTCGTCCTCGCCGTCTTCATCTATTGTGCTATCTTCCTTGGCTTCATCATCCTTCTCGATACTTTCTTTACATTTATTTTCAACCTCTTACTCGGGGTACATTAATCTAACATAAGGAGAAATTATGGCAGTAAACCGTTATGACGACACCCGCGCTTGGTACACCATCAGTACCTACAGCGGCTACGAAGACAAAGTCGCCGAAAGCATCAAACAACGTCTCGATAGCCCCGAATTCCAGGGCAAAATCTTCGACGCCATCGTCCCTAAAGAAAAGCGCATCGAAATCAAAAACGGCAAGCGCAAAGTCGTAGATCGTAAAATTTTCCAAGGTTACGTCCTCGTCGAAATGAGTCTTTCCGACGAAACTTGGTACATCGTGAGAAATACCCCTGGCGTCACCGGATTCATCGGCAATGGCACCCAGCCCACCCCAGTTTCCGAAAAGGAAATCAACAAAATCAAAAAACGCATGGGCGTAGAAGACCCAAAATATTCCGTCAATTATTCAGTCGGTGAGGTCGTCTCCATCATCGATGGGCCGTTCAAGGGCTTCGAAGGCACTGTTTCTGACATTGACACCCAAAAAGGCAAACTCAAAGTCATGGTCTCCATGTTCGGCCGTGAAACTCCCGTCGAGCTCGACGCCCTCCAAGTGAAACAGCTGTAAACCATGCAGTATCTCAAAAGAGTTAGTCTAAATCTAACTCTTTTTTGATATTTGCAAACCTGCTATAATAAGCATATGAATAATACCCTCTCTAATCCCAACGCATCTCATCAATCTCATAACGCCAATTCCGACTGGGACGACCTTAGCAAAGTCCCATTTACTGCGAATTCTCAACCCGAGGATCCTGACTCCCAAACTATCTTTTTCAACACTCGTGACCCCAAGCGTCCCAATCGACTTCCGCAAGATCACAACAAGCTCTATGAGCGCCTCCAGCGTCAAGGTGCCAAAATCGTCAACGCACTCCATACCGGCAAGTCAGTCGTCGAAGTCAGCGACTCCGCCACCGAAGCAGATCGCCAAGATTTCTACAATTGGTTCATTAATGGTCAACTTAGCCCTGCCATCGAAAGCCAGCTCCTCCAGACTATTAGGCCGCCAATGTTTGGCAAAGAAGAAAACGCAGAAAAAACTCTAAAAGCGCTTAGTTCAGTCCACGAACAACGCATCCTCGCTGTAGCTAGTGGTCGAGGCTTCAACAATTATGACTCTGTCGATCTGACCGACCTTGCCACCGCCATCCAAAACTACCCTACACCCGTCGAATTTCAATCTCTTGAAGCCAGTTTAATCAACAGCATTCAGCAGCCCGCCAAGCGTACCGCCTACACCGAAGACCTCGAGGTTTTCAAGCAAAAATTCTACGGTAAACGTCAAGAATATCACGAAGCCTGGCAAAATCTTGAGCGTGAAGCCCGTAATCAACAACTCCTCACTGCCCCAAATCGAGAAACACCAGAAGAGTACGCGCAAAATGTTGCAGATGGAGTTTACGCCGAATATTTTGACCCCGCCGAGCGTGAGCGAGTTTATCGTCCTGATTTTAATACTAATCAAGCGCTGGATGGTTCAGCTCATCAGCCCAATTCCGGTAAACCAGAAGCCAAAAAGGGTCTCTTCGGTAAATTTTTCGGTCGCAAGAAATAAAGCTGACCACCAGCTTACCTTACCCCCAAAGTCAACATCTAGACAGTATTCTTCACCTATGTTACAATAATAGTGTTACGCACGATATATAATATATTATCGTATCTGGAAGCTTCATCCAGAATTAAAGGAAAATTATGGCCAAACAAGTTATCGGCAACCTCAAGTTGCGCATTCCTGGTGGCAAGGCTACGGCTGGTCCTCCAGTTGGCTCTACTCTCGGTCAGTGGGGTCTAAATATGATGGATTTCATCAATCCATTCAACGAAAAAACCAAAGAATTCATGGGCAAAAACGTCATCGTCCACATCAAAGTTTACGATGATCGTACTTTTGACTGGGTCTGCCTCGGTCAGCCCGTTGATGATCTCATCCGCGAAAAAATCAAAATCGACAAGGGAAGCGGCAAACCTAACCTCGAAAAAGTTGGCAAAATCTCCCGCGCCGATCTCGAAGACATCGCCAAGACCAAAATGGATCAGCTCAACGCCATTGATCTCGACGGTGCCGTCAAAGTCATCGCCGGCACCGCCCGCTCTATGGGCGTAGTCGTCGAAGACTAATCGCGGTCAAACCCACGAAAATCTCCCGAGCCTTCACTCGGGAGTTTTTGAGAGTTCACCTCACATTATCAGAAACAGAGGTTAGACGAAAAAGCATCACATAAAACGTTCTTCCGTCACAAATTCCCGGAAGACCCAGCCAGTATCCTGTCCGATCGCGCTCATGATCCGTCCCTCGATCACCCTACGTCCACTCTGTGGCAGCGGTTTTTCATACATTAGATCGATCATATCGCCAGTGCAGGGAAGCACAGACACTTTTTCCGCCTCACCGGTAAATCTGAATCCTTTCAGGTCCTCTATTACCGCCTCGACGTACTCCCGGCCTTCCTGTTCATTGATCACCATGCGGCTGCCTTCGACGATGTTCACCACCATGCTCGCGAATTTATCTGCCACGCAGACCTCTCCACTCACATCTTCCGGATACAAGAATAACGTTACTGACGCATCCTGAGGCATACTCTCCGCATAAATCGTAAAGCAATAATTCTGCAAAAACCGAAAATACCCCCGCGGGCGCCCCTCCTTTTGTTGGTTTAATTCATGAAACATCCGCACACTGCCTTTTCCAGACAAAAAGCTACTCCTAGTCGCCATTTCATCACTCCTTTCTAAACTACTTCTCGTTTTGGCACGAGACGGCCTATCTTTCCATTA
>CANBER010000004.1 GCA_947367795.1 uncultured Candidatus Saccharibacteria bacterium | reverse complement strand
TTGGCTCATTCTGATCAAGCCTCGCTCCTCCACCAGCTTCACCATCGTTCAAGCCCTCAGCGCGCTTCTCCTCGGCACCACCGCCGCCTCAATTTTTGCCGCTATTACCGACTCGACCGTACTCGTCGCCGCGACATTCTTAATTACCTTCGCCGCAGTCCACCACGTCCTCATCCAAAACGACGACCGTGACGCCAGCTTCATTTCGCTGGTCTGCGCCCTTTTTGCCTCTGAAATCTCCTGGCTTTCCTATAGCTGGCTCATTCTCTATACCATCGGCAAGACTGGCATCTGCATCTCCCAGCTCAGCATCATCCTCTGCGTCCTAGCATACACCTTTTTCGAAATCTATGCCGAAATCGCCAAACGTGGCAATAAACTCAAATTTGCCAACATCGCACTTCCAGTTTTATTTAGTTTACTCGTCGTTATCGTGTTGATCGTCGGCTTCAGTCAGCCCCGATTCAATATTCATTAAAGGAGGTAAAATGACCAAATCTACTACAGTCTCCGATGAGACTTTAGACAAAAAGCCCAAAAAACAATCTAAATCTCAAAACTCCCGGGCTGCTGCCCCGCTCACACTCGATCAAGTCGAGAAAAACGCCGCGCGCTTCCGCTCGATCACGATTATACTTCTAAGTTTCTCTTTAGTCGCAGCTACTATTAGTTTAGGTTACTGCGCCTGGGACGCTTGTCAAGGTGAGCCTAGTGACATTACAGTCAATTACGGCACTGATGGCAACTCCGCCAACTTCACTGAAGGCTCCATCGCCGAAATCGCCAGCAAAGTCTCTCCCGGCGTAGTCTCGATTTTGACTGAGGTACGCACCACTGGCTTCTTCGGCCAGACTTCTACTTCTACTGCCGCCGGTACCGGCATGATCGTCACTAAAGACGGCTATATTTTGACCAACAAGCACGTCGTAGACGGCGCCAATTCCGTCAAAGTCATTCTCGATGACGGTACGACCTTTGATGAAGTCTCCATCGTGGGGCTCGATCCGCTCAACGACGTCGCTTTCCTCAAAATCAAAGACGCTTCCGACCTGCCTATCGTCACCCTCGGCGATTCTAAGACAGTCTCCGCCGGACAACAGGTGATTGCTATCGGTAACGCTCTCGGCCAATTCCAAAACACCATTACTTCTGGCATCATTTCTGGTACTGGCCGCTCTATCACGGCTAGCAACGGTAATAATGCCGCTTCCGCCGAAACCCTCACCGACCTCATCCAAACCGACGCCGCCATCAATGCTGGGAATTCCGGCGGGCCGCTAGTCAATGCCACCGGCGAAGTCATCGGTATCAATACTGCTACCAGCTCCGGAGCAGATGGCATTGGCTTCGCTATCCCGATCTCTAGCGTCAAGGGTATGCTGGAAAATATCATTGAACATAATTCCTCCGACCGCGCCTACCTCGGTATTTATTCCATCAATATCACTCCAGACGTTGCCAAGGCCTACAATCTCCCCGTCTCGACTGGCGCCTATCTTTATAGCGATGCGCAATATTCTGCCATCGTCAAAGACAGTCCCGCCGCGAAATCCGGCCTCAAAGACAAAGATATTATTACCAAAGTCGGTGGAGTCAAAATCGGCAGCGCCGGAAACATTTCTAGCCTACTTGGCGAGTATAAACCTGGTGACACCGTCAAACTCTCCATCATCCGTGATGGCAAAGAACAGACCCTAGATGTCACCCTCGGCGGATACAAGGACTCTCAAGCCAAAACCAAAAAATAAGCCGGATCTCTCCGGCAGCCAAATGTTGGGGGGCGCAGGCTAAAGCCTGCGCCCCCCAATCAACATCCCGCCGCTACCAATCCCCCAGCCGCTTCTCGCGCTCCACTTCCTCTGGCAGCCAATGCACCACCCCATGCTCAAGCTCCCAATCTAGCACCTCCTGCGGCTTATGCACAAAATCCTGCGTCTGTTCATCCCACCAATACCGCCAGCCATCCTCAAACATCAGACCAAAACCGTCCTTTTTCACAAACCGCAGCGCCGCCTTCTCCGCCATTTTGATCAAAGCTTCATGTTGACACGGATCAGCCTCAATTACCACATAATCGATCCACAATTTTCCCGCCTTTTCATAGTGACCAATTTCTTTAAAAAACCGCTGATACATCGAAAGCCCATTATTATGCGCAAACAATGCCTTACTTGGCTCATAACCCAGCGCTTGCTCGTCAATCCACTCCCAATCGTGACTCACATAAGGTAAATTCGCCACCACCACATCAAAATGCTTCTCATCCTCCTCCAGCTCCAGATCACGTAATAAATTCGATTGCAATAAATCTACCCGTCCCTCATGAATCACATCATTGCTGCTCGCCATATCCAGCGCCCGCGTGCTCAGATCCGTCGCCATCACATAGCTCTGCGGATACTCCAGCGCCAGAGTGATCCCAATACAGCCGCTCCCCGTCCCCACATCCAAAAACCGCGGTCTAAGCGGCAAGTCTAGCGTCTTGACCAGCTCAATCAAACTTTCCGTCTCCGGGCGGGGAATCAAAACATCCCGATTCACCACAAATTTTCGCCCATAAAACCACTTCGTCCCAAGTACGTAAGCCAGCGGCTCTCCTCCCATCCGCCGCGCTACCATTTCATCCATTTCCATCGTACCGTCCAAAGGCAAATCGCCATGTGTCACCAGCCAGCTCCGATCCGCACCCATCGGCGCCAAACAATTCAACGCAATCAATTCCGCCTCTAGCGGCTCGATCACAATTTTTGCCTCCTTTAACCAAGAATCTAAGTCCATACTTCCATTATAGCACACATTATTCAAAAAGTCAATAGTTAGATTAAAAATCCCCGCCGTCTACAGGTGTATCACTACCTCATTCTCTTGGCAACTCGCGTTCCGCCTTGGTCAACTCCTGCACCAAATCCTCAATCTCCCCATCCATGGCCGCGCCAATATTCGAGCGTGAATAGTGAATCCGATGATCCGTAATTCGATCCTGGGGAAAATTATACGTCCGGATCTTTTCACTCCGATCTCCTGAGCCAATCAGGCTCTTACGCGCATCACTCGCTGCTTGCCGCTCCTCCTGAATCTTCCGCTCCATCAACCGACTTCGCAGCACTGCCATCGCCTTCACTCGGTTCTGCTGCTGAGAACGCTCATCCTGCATCGCTACCACAATTCCTGTCGGCAAATGTGTAATCCTTACCGCCGAATCCGTTGTATTCACCCCCTGACCACCATGGCCACCCGACCGATAAATATCAATCCGGAGATCTTCTGGTTTAATCTCAATGTCTGACTCTGCCGCCTCCGGCAGTACCGCCACCGTCGCCGTCGACGTATGAACTCGCCCCTGCGATTCCGTCACCGGCACCCGCTGTACCCGGTGCACGCCACCTTCAAACTTCATTTGCCCATACGGCTTCTCACCTTTCACTCGGATAATCACCTCCTTCATTCCGCCAGCCTCATTTTCATTTTGGCTGAGCAGCTCCACCTTCAAACCATGTCGCTCCGCATAGCGCACGTACATCCGATACAGTTCACCCGCAAACAGGGAAGCTTCGTCACCACCCGCACCCGCTCGAATCTCCATAATCGCTGGCTTATCATCATTCGGATCATGCGGCAGCAATTTCTCCTCCAATTCTGCCTGCAACTCTTCGGCTTTCAAGCCCAACACCCGTACATCCTCGCGCGCCATCTCCCCCAGTTCCGGATCATTTATTAGTTCAGTCGCCTCTACCAAGTTCTTCTTCACCTGTTGGATTTCACCCGCCAACTTCAAAATCCCCTCAATTTCCGCCAGCCTCCGCGATTTCTCCGCAAACTCCCCACTTGCATAAGCATCCGGTTCGACCAAAAACGCCTCAATTTCGGCTTTCTCCGCTTCAAGCTTCTGCTGATCTATTTCCATTTTAAACTCCTTTCTTTTACTACCCTAAGGCACAATTCTCCGCAAAATTGGTATCCGTTGTATCACCCAGATCACCCCAAAATAACAGGCCGTTTCAATGATATTATCAATTGCCCAATTAGCGCTCGCTCCGTTCCTCGATCTTTTCCGGCATCCTACTTCACAATTCCAGTTATCTCTGCTATTATATCACACAGAGGGGACACCATTTCAAGGTCTCTTGGCCGAGAAGGCAGAGCATTCGCGTAAACAAGTTTGCGAGTGAAGAAAAGTCTTTAAAATTTGGTTCTTTAGCTCAGTTGGCTAGAGCGTACGATTCACATTCGTAAGGTCATTGGTTCGAGCCCAATAAGAACCACCAAATTTAAAGGCTTTTCTTTAGAGCAAACGCAGTTTACTCTGATTTTACGCAGTAAAATCAGATTCACATTCGAAGGGTCGCTGGTTCGCACGCAGAAGGAAACGAGCAAAGAAAAAGCTTGCTTTTTCTTTTGAGCTGACGCCCGACGTCTACCTATCCAGCAGAGGCCACCACGAGCGTACGATAAGACATGTTAAAACAGCCCGGATCGCTCCGGGCTCCATGTCTTGGTTCAGGCCTATTTTGCAGCAAAATCCACGTCCGGCCAAATTGCGTCCACCAGCAATTTAGCGTCTTCCATGTTCATTTCTTTGACCCGCCACAGCTGATCCGCTTTTGATAAATACCGCATCATTGCACCTTTCGACACCAGCTGATTCTCGCGCATAAAATCGATCACACAGCGATTGAATCGCCGCTCCACCGCATCTTCGCGTAATCCTCCAGTCTCAGTTTCAGCGCTCAAATGCCGTATCACCGGACCAAAGATCTCCAAATAGACCTTCGCCTCCGACCATCCGATCAGCGCCAGTGGCAAACTCATCCGATTGATCCGAATTCTGCCTTCAGGTGTCATCTTGTCATTCGAACAGTCCCACGCCCAATACCGCTGATACACCCCATGCATCGCGATCATCGCATCCACTACCGCTCGTCCGAAATCTGCATCCTCGATCCTTTCTGCCCGGAAAGCCGCCAACGCCTCACCGTCTACCAACTGACCATGTAATACATTGTCAAGATATCCGGGAATCATACCCCTCGAAGCGTAGACGCTCAGACTCGCGAAAAATGCCGTTATCCCAGCGTCCACCATCGCGGTCAACCATTTTTGTTCTCCCCGCGTCGCTGATCTCGGCACCAGCCACAGCTGACGACTCCTTTTCGCCATCTCCTGGTAAATCTTGCCATTCGGCGCTCCTTCGCCTGCATCCGTCAGATCTCTTCCATCGACCTTTAAAACCATTTCCATCTTTTTTCCTCCTTTTTTCTCGAAATGGTGATCTTTTTACGGTCAAAATAGCCATTACCGATAAAGATCTAAGGTAGCTTAACTACCTCATCCTTCTATTTTATCACACTTAAGCCTAAAAGTCAAGCATTCTTCCTATTTTTAGCCACCCAACGCATCCTCCTCCCCCATATGCTATAATATTTTCATGAAACTCATTGTAGGGCTTGGTAATCCTGGTCCAGAATATAACTTCACTCGTCACAATTTCGGCTTTCTCTTGCTCGATTTTTATGCCAAGCTCCAGCATCTCGACTGGCAAAAGCCCAAGTTTAACGCCCTCTGGCTCAAAGAGTCGGATTACATTCTCCTTAAACCTCAAAACTTCTATAATAATTCCGGTCAAGCCGTCCAAGCCTTCGCCCACTTCTACAAAATCCCTCCTAAAGATATCCTCGTCATCTGCGACGATTTTGATCTAGACTTCGGTCAAACTCGCTACCGTCTCAAAGGTAGCAGCGGTGGCAATAACGGCCTCAAGTCCATCACTTCCGCTCTCCAGACTAGTGATTTTCCGCGACTTCGCCTCGGCACCAATCATGCCGACCTCCGTCAGCGTCTCGGCGACGTCGATTTCGTCCTCAGTCGTTTCACCACAGACGAAAAGTCTCAGCTCCCGGACATCCTCAACCAAGCCCTAGCCAAACTTCGCGAACATCACATTTTAAAGTAAAAGGCCCTCTACCGTAGTAGAGGGCCGGAGGTATTGGCTGCCAATAGGAATCAGATCTCCTGTACGATGGAGCCCTAACCGGACACAAAAGCATTCAGAGACGGACCCTTCCTTTTCGGCGGCTCTGCCCCCGATCCATCCAGGAAATCCGTTACCGAAACGCCGCCCTTACCCCCCTGAGACGGCTGCTGAGGTGCAGGTCTCGGCGCTCCAGGTTCCGGCTGATCGTCATCGCCGCTCGTAGCCGTAGGCTCAGCGTCATCATCCCCCGATACGGCTGCATACCGCATCAAGTCCGCCAGTTTTACCGGAGATACTTTTACTCTCTTCACTGGCCGATCCATAACACAGGCATACGCCCATTCCGGCACGAACAAAGTCTGCTCGCGATCCCTCATATCACATGATACCAGATAACCGGAATGCGCTGCGTCATCATACACCAAGGATACATAGACGCCGCACTGTAAAGCACTCCCGTCCATAAGATTACCGACCTGGCCCACACGACGGGCCTCCGTGGCAGTCACATTGGCGTCCTGAGTTACATATCCCTCCAGGAATAGTGTCGAACCATCGGTCGACATATCCTTAATACCAGCGATCTGCACGCAGACGGTGGCACTATAGTCCTCGACCGGCACAGTTACAAAAGTACCATCACTCTGGCAACGCAACCTTAATGCCGCATCGAAGCACGTCACCGCCATCTCGAGATAGGCTTTCCTCAACTGCTCCGCCGTCAAGCGTTCGTCAGACGGGATCAGCCTAACTTCTATGTCTTTGAGTTTCATCGTATCCATCTTCATCATGAATACCTCCTTTTTTCTAAAATTCTAGCGCTTCATATCCGTAATCTACGCTCGTTATATCTCCATTGTAGCACACTTTTCTCAAAAAGTCAATAGTTATATCACGAATTATCCCAAAAATACCCTAAAAATCATACTCCCCACGCTTAGCGGGGAGTATTTATCCTGCCTAAAGTGCTCGAGCTCACCGTTCTGGCGCCGGTTGTCTCCGAAACTGCCGCATAAAATCTATCACTTCATGCGCCATTTGCCTCCGTTCTTCCGTCTCAGTCAAACAATTTACCCCGTCTGTCCAGAGCTCCTGTCCATCTCGCATCATTATAGCTGCACTTGCCTCTGCCCGCACCGGAGAATATTTCTCCGTCAATTTCCGTAAATCCGCATAATAAGCAGGAAAATTCTGCGCTACATAAGCCAACAACTTCTTCCGCGCCATAAATACACCCGCACTACGGTACAGAATTTCTGCTAACGCTGCTAAATCATCCGACGTGATCGACGGCTTCGCTGTCGTCATTTCAACTTCCAGAGATATCCCTCCATTTTCCATCTCTAGACCTCCTCTCGCAATAGCTGGCCTCTATAAGCCGCTGTCGCTATAGTCAACGATCGCTCGCATGTCGTTGCCACTCATTATTATACCCGCACTTCCCACCCCAGTCAATCCTCGCGCCCTACATTAACATCCACCGATTCGCCCCTAGAGCTTTCACCCGAGCCTTCAACTCCAAGATCGTCACTGTTCGGTTAAATTCCGCAACCGATAGCCCTAATTTCTCTATCATTTCCTCACCCTCCTGGATTCCCACCGCCAGCAGTCGCAAAATCCCCGTCTCTACTGCGTCATCGCCCGCCAGTGCCTCTATCGGCGTTTTCTTCTTTCGCCTTGCAACAGGGAAGATCATATTCAAAACCTCTTCCGGCCCTAAATAAGGCGTCGCGCCCTGCAAAATCAACCGGTTACACCCCGCCGACATTGGCCGCGTAATATCCCCCGGTGCCGCAAACACCTCTCGCCCCTGCTCCAGTGCATGTGCTGCGGTATTCAGCGACCCGCTCCGTTCCGCCGCCTCCGGAATCACGACCACATCCGCCAGCCCCGCAATAATCCGGTTTCTCTCCAGAAAACAAGTTTTTGGATGATATTTCACCCCTGTAACGTATTCTTCACCTAGCTGCGTCCCCGCTGGCACTTCGCTCATCACACATCCACCATTCTCCACAATTCTAGCCGCCAGCCCCGTATGCGCTCGCGGATAAATCTGATCAATCGGCGTCCCCAGTACCGCCACTGTCGCTCCACCCCCATCTAACGCTCCCCGCGCCGCAATTCCATCGATTCCGTACGCCAATCCCGACACCACCACCCCACCTCGCTTCGCCACTTCCAATGCTAATTTATAGGCAATTTCCTCACCATATTTCGTCGGTCGACGCGTCCCCACAATCGCCACAGTTTTTGGTCGTTCATAAGTCCGTTTAGCTCCAGGTTTTAACCGTTTTTCGGGCAATTTTCCATAAAAATACAATCTTTTTGGCGTAACCGCAATAGACTCTAACACCTCTGTAAAATCCGCCTCTTGGGGTACAATTTCATTGTTTTTTAAAAGATTTTGTGAAAAAAGTATTGACATTTATTTCCTCGTGTGCTATAATGCTTATCAGTTAGGGTTATTAACTCCAACTGTACCTAAATAAATCATAATTTTACAAAGTCAAAGCTTGCTTTGATCGCGTAAAATTGCGTGCTTTTGAACTCCCTAAGGCTTACGATTTCTTCTAAGGTCGCAAGCTCAAAGTATTACCTCCACTTTTAGGGTCGCTTCGAAGGCATAGCAATCCCTATAACCGGCGGGCCCCGTGTTTGTGTGAGGTGGGTCGCGCTCCCGGGTAACCGGGGTCGAACGACGATGCGTTATAGGGCCAAATAGCCCCAGAATAGTAGGTGATGCCCACCCTTACCTACATCTGGGGCTTTTTGGTGCTACGCCCGCATGAAAGCGCATCCCACTTGATATCCCAGAAAATCACGCCAGATTCTTAAGCTACAGCTGTGAGCAGGGCAAGCTCCGGCAAATTCGCTATTACCATCTTCTATAATCAGTGCTATCAACATCACTTCACCCTCCTTTCTCCATCTTAATTTACAAAACGCACTTCCGCTGCTCTGACCCCAAGCTATCACACCTCTTTTCAAAAGTACACCCCCAAATCTAGCCAAAAATCAAATTTCATGATATAACATAGCTAGGCTACTTAGACGTCAACAAGCGTTACCCTATCACACCCCAGAAGAACGATACCGCCGACAAGCTGCATAATCACCCTGACGGAAATCATGCAAAATCCTGGCGCTCCTAGCCAATACGCTAAGACTCGTATTTTTAGGAGATGGTTTATCGATGAGCACAACCTGCCATGGGAAGTCTACTTCAACACTACTTTTGACCGGACGACTTAGTCGTCCGGGTTTCTTTTTTTGATATTGACAAACATGCTATACTAAATAATATATGCCTAAAAACTTAGTAATCGTTGAGTCTCCCGCCAAGGCTCACACCATCGAAAAATACCTTGGCCGGGATTTTCATGTCCTCGCCTCAGTCGGCCATATCCGTAAGGATACTCATGTCGACAAGGATACTTTTGACGTCACTTACGAAATCGACGAAGGCCACAAAAAAATCATCTCCGACCTCAAAAAAGCCGCTTCCGCCGCCGAAACTATCTGGCTCGCGACTGACGAAGACCGCGAAGGTGAAGCCATTTCTTGGCATTTAATGGAGGTTCTAAAGCTCCCCAAAAACACTAACCGCATCACCTTCCACGAGATCACTAAGCCCGCCCTCGAAGCCGCCATCAAACAGCCGCGCAGGGTCGATATGGATATGGTTCATTCCCAACAAGCTCGCCAGACTCTCGATATGCTAGTCGGCTACGACCTATCAGGAGTCGTGCGGCGCAAAGTCCCCGGCGCCATCTCCGCCGGCCGCGTCCAGTCGCCTGCTCTACGCCTAGTCGTCGAGCGCGAACAGGAAATCGACAAATTCGCCTCTAGCGCCAAGTATAAAGTCACCGCCAAGTTCCAGACTGCCCACAAAGATGAGCTCCCAGCCACGCTCGACCATAGTTTCGACAGCGAAAAGACCGCCACTAACTATCTCGAAAAACTCGCCACAGCCGATTTTGAAGTTTCCGACATTACTACCAGTCCCGGCACCCGCAAGCCAGCCCCGCCTTTCACCACTGCCTCTATGCAAATCGAAGCCAACTCTCGCCTCGGTATGAGCACCAAATCTACCATGTCTGCCGCCCAAGCCCTTTACCAGGCCGGCCTCATCACTTACCACCGTACTGACAGCCTAAACCTCTCCAAACAAGCTATCGCCAGCGCCGCCCATTACATCGAATCCACTTTTGGCAAAAGCTATGTCAAGGTCCGCAATTTCAAAACTAAATCCGCCGGTGCCCAGGAAGCTCACGAAGCCATCCGCCCCACCCACATCGAGCAGGAAGTCGCCGGTAAGACCGAGTACGAACGCAAACTCTACAAATTAATTCGCAACCGCACCCTCGCCACTCAAATGGCCGACGCTCAAACCGAAAAAACCGTCATCAAGATCAAAAACTCCGCCGAATCCAAACATCTCTTCGAAGCCAAAGGCGAAATTATCGTATTCGATGGCTTTCTCAAAGTCACCGGTCGCCTTAAAGAAGATGAGCTCCCCGCCCTCAAAACCGGCGATCCTCTTCAGGCCCTCAGTATCACCGCACGTCAAAATTTCGCCAAACCTCCCGCCCGTTACACCGAAGGCTCTCTTGTCAAAAAGCTCGAAGAGCTCGGCATCGGTCGTCCGTCTACTTATGCTTCAATTATGGCCGCCATCCAAGCCCGCGGCTACGTCGTCAAAGGCGATTCTGAAGGCGATCCCCGCGAAGTCATCCAGCTCACTCTAGAGAAAGGGAAGATCGACCGCGAAATCGTCACCGAAAAGACCGGCTCTACTAAGGGCAAACTTCTCCCCACCCCGATCGGCGAGCTACTCGCTGGCTTCCTAGTGGACAATTTCAACAACATCGTTGATTACAAATTTACCGCCAATATCGAGGAAGATCTCGACAAAATCGCTGAAGCCAAGCTCGAACGCGTCAAAATGCTCCGCGACTTCTATGGTCCATTCCAAAAAGAAGTCCTAAAATCCGACGCCGCCGCCCGCTACAATAACGCCAGGGAACTGGGTAAGCACCCCAAAACCGGCCAGCCTATTTACGCCAAAATCGGCCGCAACGGTGGTTTTATCCAGCTGGGCGATAACGAAAAATCCACCGGCGAAAAACCTCGCTTCGCCCCCCTCCCAAAGGGAATGACCGAAAAAACCGTCACCCTAAAAGCCGCCCTCGAACAGCTCGATCTCCCCGCTCTCCCCCGCACTCTCGGCCAAGCTAAAGATGGCACCGAAATCATCGCTTCAAGCGGCCCCTTCGGTCCCTACCTCAAAGCCGGCAAATACAACATCCAGATCAAAGATCACGACCCCTATACCATTGATCTTGCCACCGCCACACGGCTTTATCAAGACAAAATCGACTCGATTTACGCTGACTGGGGCGACATTATGATCATCAACGGCGCCTATGGACCCTACATCAAAGGCCCCGGCCGTTTCAATAACGTCAAAATCCCCAAAGACGTCGACCCAAAATCCATTACTCTCGAAGAAGCCCAAAAAATGCTCGACGAAAAGACCCCTGCTCGCGGACGTTTTGCCAAAAAGGCCAGTACAAAATCTACCAAGACCAAATCCAGCGCCACCAGCAAAACCAAAGCAAAAACAGCAAAGACCACCAAAACGAGCAGCTCCAAGCGTAGCAAATCTACCACCAAGACTGCCAAAACTGCCAAAAAGTCCAAAACCACTGCATCCAAATCAGCCCAAAAATCCACAAAATAACCCTAAAATTCCCCAAAATTACAAAATACTATTGACATTATCACGAATGTGTGATACAATGAAAGTATAGCCTCCCAGAGGCTAAGTTCCTTGTGAGCTTTTGACGAATTCTTGATCAAAAGAAACCGTTTACTCCACTCTTCTCTGAGTAAACGAGACTTTTGATCAAGGAGGAATCAAAAATGAGAAGAAAGAATATCGAACATTTCATGAACACCAGCACCGTACAGGAGGCCCTGCAGGAGATTCTGCAGAAACACGAAGTCGCACCTGTAGATCATGGTCCACTCATGACCGACCTGCGGGCTTGGGAGGAAAATGGCTTCATCGACGGCTACATCGCCGCACTCAAGAACCATCGCGTCTACAACGCAGCCCTGTTCCTGGAAGATAATCTCCTCAAGCAGTACATTGTAGGGGAAATTATTTGCCAAAACAGCAAACACGAGTCGGACATAAGAGCTAAAGCCCGGATCATTATGTCTTATCTTGACATATCCAAAGACGACCTCAAAGAATGGCGCGATGTTAATGGGCGATCCCCTTCAATGAAAGAGTACCTCGACATGATGGCGTACTTCTGTAAAGTCGCCTCACAGCCCGCAAAAGAAGCTGAACCGCTGACGCCCGAAACCGAAAAGGCTCTGGATGAGGTCCAGGAGTTCCTGTGTTCCAAACATTCGCACAATGAGGACAAATGGAGACCCGTGATCAACAAAGCCGCACTTCGGGGCATGATCTTCGATTGCGAAGCTCTCGACTACGAAGGACGCGAAATCGACCCCTCGACTGAGAAACCCATCTCAGAGCATCGTCCGTGGAAGTGTGTCACCAAAGACGGCGTCCGCTATATCGATATCAAAGTAGAAGACGAGTCTACTCGGGTTTTCTTTAACGATACCGAAACGATGTCAGAGCTGATCCGGCTTGACATCTCAACCGGCGACCCTGACATCATCGAGCGTTATATCGCGACTGCGCAGGACTCCAACTCTGAGTTGCATCGCTTCGCATCCATAATCGAATCGGCTGTCCTAAATTTAATTCAGGAGTGTCCGTTAGTGGATCACAGCAGATTCTACATGATGCTTGCAAATCTGTCGCATTCATTATCAGCCGAAAACGAATGTGCCGCTACAGCAGCACCGGATCTTAGCAGTATTGATCTTTAAGCTCACACCTCACCGGCCCCCTTCGCGGGCCGGCTTTTTCATGCATTTTTCACAGGAAAATCCCACAATTTCTCAGAAAAATGGTATAATAAAACTAGAAAGTCAGCCAAAATTTGCTAAAAGTGTTGACTCTGATTAAAAAATATGCTATCATAAATTAAATATTTAATATCAACTAACTGTTTATAGAGTAGAAGGGGACGAAGGAAAATCTGATGGATCAACACGCCGAAACTATCGAAAACGCTATCAAAGGTAGTCTAAGTATTATTGAGCAAGACCGTGAGCGCGAGATTATCTCTCGTCGTTTTGGTCTTTCTGGCCAAAAAGAGACCCTCGAGCAAATCGGAGAGCTACTCAATATCACTCGTGAGCGTGTACGCCAACTCGAAAAGGCCATTCTCGTCCGCCTCCGTATCGGTGCCGAAGAAGGCCAGATCAGCGAACTCGCCGCCGCCGAAAAGCTCATCATTCGCAATCTCACCGAGCTCGGACGCGTCGCCCGCACTACTGACCTCGCCGAACGTATTTATGGTCACAAAGCCACTCCAGCCGAACGCGCCAAGCTCACTTTTATCAGCGCCATTTCCCATAATCTCACCACCATCGACGAAAACGATCTCTATTATGCCGCTATCGGCATCGCTGAATACGGCGACGTCAAGACCATCCACGCTCGCGTCGACCAAATCGTTGACATCATCAAAAAACACAAAGAACCTATGACTATCGATCAGCTCGACGAGGCTCTAGATTACGAACACCCTGATCACATCCGCGCAATCGCTTCTATCTCCAAGCTCCTCGCCTCGCTCAACGGACTCTGGGGTCTCGCCAAGTGGCCGACCGTCAATCCTCGCAACATTCGTGACAAAATCTTCGTCGTTCTCGAAGCCAAAAAAGAACCGATGCATTTCTCTGATATTGCCGAGGCTATTTCCAAATCCGAATTTCGCCGCAAGAACGTCACTATCCAGGCCATCCACAACGAACTCATCAAGGATTCGCGTTTTATCCTCATCGGACGCGGCATCTATGCTCTCAGCTCTTGGGGCTACGCCAAGGGAACCGTAGCTGATATCATCACCAATATTCTCAAAGAAGCCGGCGAGCCCCTCACCCGTGAAGAGATCGTCAAACGCGTCCTCCGTGCACGCAAAGTCAAGGAAACCACCGTCCTCCTCAATCTCCAAAACAAGCAACTTTTTGACAAAGTCGACAAAGATTCCTACACTCTTGCCCAAACTAATCAATAATTGCCTTAATTTTCACCAAAACTATTGACTTTTTGAGTAAAGTGTGCTATAATGTAAAGATAGAGTACTTACTTTTCTTAAAATTTATGCTAAAATAAACATTATAATGCTTTCTCAAATTATACAATTTATTATTATGCCGATTTTCTGGGTGCCTCTCGTCTTACTGCTAGGTTTTTTGACCTATCGAAATTACCGTAAGCTTAATCGCCTCAAAGTCCTGAATGTTGATTCAGTCTTGCTCATGCTCGAGATCCCGCGCGCCAACGACAAAAAAGAGCTCGCTGCCGAGCAACTTTTTGCCAGTCTCCACGGCATCTTGCGCGACAAAGCTGAGCTCAAAAACTCCGGCGGCGTCCAAGAGCACCTGAGCTTCGAGATTGTTTCTACTGGCGGCCAAATCCGCTTCTATGTCTGGGTACCCAAAATCCTTCAAAGCTTCGTCGAAGGCCAGATTTATGCTCAATACCCCACCGTTCAGATCTACAAAATGAAAGACGACTACGTCGATGACCGCAACAAATATCCTGTAGTTTATACTGCCGAACTCACTTTGACGGACAATGAAGCTCTCCCGATCAAGACCTTCGAAAACTTCGAAGTCGACCCACTCGCCGGTATCACTGGTACTCTCGCCAAACTCAATCCTGATAATTCCGAAGAGTTATGGGTGCAGATCCTCACTCGCCCGATCCCCGATGACTGGCACAAAAAAACCACGGATAAATGGGTCCGCAAAGTCAAATCCGGCCGTAAGCTGTTTGCGGGCGGCAGCGGTGGCATTGATTGGACCTGGATCATTGAAGCTTTTGGTGCCTTATTTCGCCCACCCGCTGGAGGCACAGGCACCGCTGCCGCCCCAGTCGAGCTCTCCGAGCGCGACAAGACTCGCATCGCCAAAGCCGAAGAAAAGGCCACCAAGCTTGGCTACGAAGTCAAAATCCGCCTCACCTACCTCGGACACGACCAAACCAACGCCAAACTCAACATGCAGGCCCTGGTCGGTACTTTTAAACAATTCAACTCCACCAACCTCAACGGGTTTCATCTCACTAGTGGCAGTTTCAGACTTGAAGATCTTGATGCCTATAAAATGCGACAATTCCAGAGTCACGGCTTCATCCTTAACATCTCCGAACTAGCTAGCGTTTACCACCTTCCACATACCTCCGTCGAAACCCCTAACATCGTCTGGGCTTCGTCCAAAACCGCGGAGCCTCCCGCCAAACTTCCTCTCGTCACTGGCGATCCTGCCCACGACGAAGATATTTCTGCTTTTGGTCTGACCAACTTCCGTGGCATTAATCACCAGTTCGGCATGCTACGTCGCGACCGCTCGCGTCACGTCTATATCATCGGCCAAACCGGCGCTGGTAAATCCGGCATGCTTGAGCTCTTTGCTCTCAGTGACGTTTTTTACAATCAAGGATATTGCATCATTGACCCTCACGGTGATTTCGCCATCAACAACCTCCGCTTCGTCCCAGAATCTCGCATCGACGATGTCATTTATTTCAATCCCGCTGATACTGCCTATCCAGTCGCCTTCAATCCACTCGAAGTTAACGATCCATCACGCAAGCCCAACATCTGCTCTGAAGTTATTGGCGTCTTAAAACGCATGTTTGGCGATTCTTGGGGCCCACGCCTCGAACACATCTTGCGTCACACCATCCTGGCCCTACTCGACCGTCCTGGCACCACCTTGCTCGATATTTCTCGCCTGCTCACCGACAAAGATTTCCGTAAAGAAACCCTCGATTATTGCACAGATGTCACGGTTTTACAGTTCTGGAAGCACGAATTTGGACAATGGAACGAAAAACAAGTCAACGAAAGTATCGCCCCAGTCCTCAATAAGGTCGGTGCCTTCACCGCTAACCCTATCATCCGCAATATCATCGGCCAACCCAAATCTAGCTTCGATGTCCGCAAGATTATGGATGAAGGCAAAATCCTCGTCGTAAATCTCAGCAAAGGTCTTATCGGCGAAGATAATGCTGGCATCCTCGGAGCCTTCCTTGTTACCAAGATCCAACTTGCCGCCATGTCTCGCAGCGACATCCCAGACGTCGCCGATCGCCGCCCCTTCTACCTTTATGTTGACGAGTTTCAAAACTTCGCCACCGATAGCTTCGCCGTTATCTTATCCGAAGCTCGGAAATACGCTCTCAATCTCACTGTAGCTAATCAATACATCTCCCAAATGACCGATTCAGTCCGCGATGCAGTCTTTGGCAACGTCGGCACTACCATTTCCTTCCGTGTCTCTGCCGATGACGCCCCCATCCTCGCCAAGCAATTCGAGCCCACTTTTGACCAATCCGACCTCATCCAAATGAACAACCGCCACTTCGTCATATCAATGATCATCAATGGCGAAAAAGCTCCAGCTTTTTCCGCAACGACCTTATCTTTACCAGTCACCCCCAAAGACAACTTCGAGCAAATCGTCGCCAGCTCTCGCGCCAAATATGCTCGCAACCGCGAAGTAGTTGAAGCCGAAATCCGCGACACCATCGAGCAATCCGAAAAATACAAAAAAGAACTTTCCGATTCAGGGCGCGCCGCTGGTAGCGCCGGAGCAAACTATTCCCAAGCAGGGAATTATGAACAAGCCGGCTTTTCTCATCAAACAGGGAATTACACCTCAAACAATAGTTCTCATTCCCAAGTAAATTCAAGAGCTAATTTCACCTACGTTCCCACGCCACAATCTGATTTTCGTAAGCTCAAAATGTCCCCTAACGCCGCCGAAGGCAAGCAGCGCCTCGGACTCAAAGACCTCAGCACCCTCATTGCAGGGAACGAAGCCTCCACCGCAAACACGCCTCAGTCTGAATCACCCAGCCAAACGGGGAATCAAACCCCATCCGAGCCCACTCCAAATACCAACAAGTCCCATAACACTCGCAAGCCGAGCCGCAATCGCCGTTTCAATCGCAACAAATCCAAACCTCAACCCCAATCTCAATCATAACTCATAAGGATATACCTATGAATCTCAACGAACTTTCCCGCGCCATCCTCTCGCTCAGTCAAACCCCCATCAGTAAGATTCGCTTTGCCCGTATCATCTATTTCATCCACAAAGAACTCATCCGCAAAGGTTTCATGAAACCTGATGACATCATCTATCGTCGCGCACCCCTCGGCCCCGTCCCCGAAGCTCTCCCCAGCCTCGCTCTTAACACCAATCACATCATTATTAAACAAAGCGACTCTCCGCTTTCCTATGCCAACGAATCCTATACCATTGCTAATAACACCAATGAGGATCAAGAAACCCTCCTCCTCGAACAATACCGTGATATTCTCAGCGTTATCGACCGCACTCTCCAAGCCCTTGCCCCCTACAATACTTCAGAACTCATTGAGGCTAGTCACGACCCTAGCTGGCAACAGCATTACAACGGTTCAGATTACACCATCACCCAAGCCGACCTCAAAAATAACTTTCCTTTCAATTTACTTCACAAACCCCGTCCCAAAAAATCCCCCGCCAACGATCTCGGTCAAATACAGGCCAACCTCCTCCGCGGCATGCTAGCTGACATCGTCAAAGAGAGCACTGGTCTAGAATATCCCGACGATCCTAACACCAACACTCCGCCATCCCCTGAATCACCACCTATTCTCACAATTAAAATCATTACCAATTTACCCAAGAAATCTCTCGATTTTCTGAAAAAACTTAGTAAAAAGAAACCCGACCAGCCATGAGTACTCCCGAACGTCACGAAATTCCTGCCTCCGACCTCACCAAATCACTTTGGCGTAAATACCGTCGTACTCCAGAATACCGCAGTGGCCGTCATTATTCCATCAGTTCCGTCCATCCACTCATCCGTACCGCCGAAGAGCAGGGACTTAGTCAAGTCATCCAAAATTTTGCCCATCAGCTCGAAACCTCACCCGATATCCGCAGCGATTTCATCATACGTCGCGAAACAGACTGGATCAACGACTGGCAAGCCATACATCGTACACTTTTTGGTAATATTTACCGTAATTGCGGGCACCTACGCCCTCGCGGCCATGATGTCCGCTTCGGTGCTCCCGGCGACGAAGAGCTCCATCATATCCCTAGCGGCGGTGCCGAGGTATACAATGAGCTTTTTGGACTCTCTCGCACACTCTGTGATCGCTTAGCTTACACCCCGATCACTAACATCGACGACATTTACCGCTTTTTAGCTCAGTTTCATTACGGTTTTATCCGTATCCACCCCTTTTTCGATGGCAATGGCCGCATCGCTCGGGTCGTTACCGACCAACTCGCCGTCGCCTTCGGGTACATCCCGATCATCGCCGGCTTTCCACGCAATAACCTCGAGAAAAAACGTGTCTACCACACCGCCATTCACGATTGCGCTAATGATAGCTCATGCAGCGCTTTAGCTTCCTGGATCAAAATCCAGCTCGAAGATAAACTCCGCCAGATTACGTAACGCATATGGCAGAACTACGCCCGGAAACACACTAGAGCCAAGCATTATCACATTCATAAAACCAAAATTTCAAAAAGAGCCCTCCCAAACTCAGGGGAATCATCGATAAAAAACATACACCAACACCCGTCTTTTTGACTGATTTTCAATGTCGCACAATACAGAATGCGAAAAATGAGGCTAAAACGCTCACGGAAACAGGGGTAAAATAATGTTGTAGAGTTTACAACAAAACGTTGCCAGAAAGAGGAAGGGAACGAAGGGCTTCGAGGGAAGTGGGGAGGTCAAAATTGAAATTTTGGGGAAGATCCGTTTTATGAATCGTGTAATATTCTGCATCTTGTGACTTAAAAAAGTCACACTTGACGGATCGGAGCCAGTCGATGGAGATATTTTGGCGTTTTATAGGCCTTGAAAGGCCCTGAGAGCACCAGTAGCGTTTCTGACCAGGTAAAAGTATCATATCTTTTGTAATGTACTTACGAATGTAACGAGAAACAGCCTCTTGATTGTCGATTTCCACAGCCGTGGAGAACCCAAAGTGCCAATTTGCCAAGTTATAAATGCGCCTTCCGTTAGAACAATGTTTTGAATCTTTAAGCTTACCCTCATACCCACGAAAGAGGGCGTGAAAATGGACGGCGCCAGATTTGTGCAACTCCGGCACTATGAGATACTCCAAGTGTGGAGAGTGACGATCTTTGGAATTTCTGAGCCAGTTTCTCATATACATCCGGCAAAACGTGATACTTTTAGAATTAAAGCGTTTTGGGTCAAAGGTGAATGTACAAAACAAATCAAAGTTGTTTTGTATACATAAATCGGTGAGGGTCTGCTTCGTACGAAGCAGGGAAGATCGAGTAATCTTGGGGTTGTCCGAGCGTTTGCGCCCGATCCCGGACTTGACGCGAAATGGTTCGTTATAAATCACGATTTTTATCATGTCGTTGTACTCCTTGCAAGAATTAAAAATTATGTTGCCGTCGTCAAGTTCCGACGCCATAGATACCTCCAAAATGATGTACAATGTGTGATGTGTAATCAAGTAACACATCACACATTTCTTAAAACCTAAATATTATAAATGTCAATACCTGATCAGTATACTCCGTGACCGATCTGCAAGCAGATCGCTCCTATTGTCACGAGCGCACGAGCGATCGGGAAAACCCGATATATACTGATCATCGGCGCATGGGGGACTTGATCCGCCCGATGTCGGGGGATCAAATCAGCGCAAAACCCTATAAGAGAGAAATAGGGAACTACTCAAGAATAATCTTCGCCGTGTCATACCGGATCCGCGAAAGGCCATGCGAATAAATCCGCGATGGCACACCGCTCCAGCGCCCCATCTCATCGCACATAATATCATCACCGGGGATGAAATCATTAAGAAGCCGGCCAGTGAAGCTCTTACGACAGCTAACCATGAACAAACACTGCTCACGAAGCGTCTTATCTAGACGCCCATAGACCTGAGCAGTGCTTAAGACGAACGTATTCCGCTTTCTCAGCTGCGAAAAACACCCCACAAGGTCTTTCATAATGACCTTGCCTTCTTTGTCGCTAAAATCGCGCGGAAAATAGCTCTGGATCTCGTCGATCAAAATAATCCTAAACTCATACGGATTCTCATCGCGAGAAGTAAAACGCTTGAAGACATCCAGCATAGTCCGGCGATTCACCGGCTTACCGTAGCCCAGATTAGAATAAATCTGCCAAGTAACCGGATGAACCTTACCATCCTTACCCCGAATCCGCTTGTATTTCTTCTGGAGAAATCCAGAATACCACAAAGCAGATGCGGTTTTCCCGCTGCCTTGTTTTCCACAAAACATGTAATGTCCGAAGGGAATTTCCGAATCCGGACGCTTGCCACCGCTCCACCGCGTTTTGAACAGACGCGGCAAAGGGGCATTCTGCTTTTTTCTCGATCGATCAATAGGATCGAGAGAAATTATTGATTCTTGTTTTCTAGGCATTTAGCTATCCTCTCGAGAGAGGTAGCGATACTTTCCAGAGCAGTAGTCTGGCGTGATTCCATATTAGGACCAATCGTAATAGGCATACTAGCTTGTTGAATTAATAGAATGAATTGTAAGACTGTATATCTTCTGTGCAACCAAGAAACTCATGATCGCCGCTGAAGATGTACCAATCGCACTAAATACAGCCAGGGCATTGAACGGCAGACAAGCCGACATAATCCCTAATACCTCTCCAATTATATTGTCAAATAATACTGTTGTCAACAGATTTATAATAGTGGTGATGGCGGTAAAGAACGCCGTTGCAACAGCGATCGTTACTGCAAGCTTGACACCGAATTTGATCATTTCACCCATTAGAACTTCACTCCATCAATCTTAATACCCTCATTTCCGCCAAGCCATTTGGCAACAAATCCAAACAGCAACATCATCGAAGCCAAGCTAAAGACAGGCGTAAGCGTCGCACGGATCGACTGAGGCCACCACGAACAATACGTGGTATCCTCCGATCCTAACCATGCAGAAATCGTGGGAATCGATGTACAGCCACCGCTGTTGAAGATCTCCCAGATACCCGCAAAGGGGTTCAAAATGGTGATATTAAATATTCCCGCCAAACCGTTAGCGTCCGACGTGGCGGACTCCTCCCGCTCGGCTTCTTCCTCCTTCTCTTGATCATACTGGTCTTTATCCTGTTTAGTTTGAGCATTGATCGCCTCAGTCTGAGCCTGACTGTCCTTGTGTGCCTGATCAGCGGCGTCCTTCACCGCTTGAGTTGTCTGTTGCTGCTGGTTTACAATCGCAGAATCATCAATATTGGCAGTAATGCCACGGTTTAAAATCTCTTTAATACCATACAACAGGGAACTATTATACTGAAGTTCAAAATAGGACAATTGTTCGAAATCCGGAGCAAAGCTGATAATAGGTTGATAAACAGACCAATTCAAATGTTGATCAGGAATAGCATAATTAGCAAGCCATTGGCCTGAAAAATTCATACAAGTCTGAGTAGAGTTATTACCAAAAGCACGACCGAGAACGTTTACATAATAATCAAGTTGACTTCCACTCCCAGAAGAAGAAAGGGGAGTGATAGATGAATCAAGAACCTGTGTACCAATACATCCACCTTGATTATCCCCAAAACCAGAAGGAGGAGCAACCAAAGGAGGGGAACCCCAGTATTTCTGTTGCTCAGAACTAACAGATATTTTATAACTAAGCAAAAAATACATATTTTGGTCAAGTTTTATACTAAATCCACCAAAACGCATTCCTTCAAAATATTGAATTGGATCAATACCACCAAAAATGGAAGGGGAGTTTACAGAACCACCGAAATTCTTCGTATCAAAACCACTGGCACCAGCAGTAGTATACCAACCAAAACGAATAGTATTTGGGTAAACCTTTCCATAATTGATCGCGCTAGCGGACTGCGAGAAGATAGATGAGAGGCATAGCGAGAAGCAGACCAGCGCAAAAACAGAACAGCGCAATAAGGATATAAATGTAGATTTCATCAAATGGCATGATTTTCCTTTCATAGATAGAGACGCCTTACAATCTTATAAATAAAACCGAGAAAACAAAGAACTACGAGGACGGCCCCGACGATGACGCCCGTCTGGATAGTAGAAGGGATCTGAGGGGTGGTAACGCAAACCACCGACGACGGAATGGAAGTGTTCCCACTCGTAGAAGTCCTTTGCCATCGAAAACCGTTTAGAGTGAAGATATCCCTTCGTGAGCCTTGATAAGCGTATAATGTTGTGTCGTTCTGACGAGTTACACATGTATATCCTTCTGGAAGAGAAAACCAAGCCATCTAGTGATCCCTTCCGAAAACGAATAGGGAAACAAGCCAACCAACTCCAAGCATAACTGCAAAAGGAGCCAAAAAATAAGCCAAGATATCAATAGTAGGCTGTAGTAAAATTTCCATAGTTATTTTCTCCTTAAATCCCCTGTTCTCTTGCCAAGTAGGGGAACCTCCGTCCACAGGCCGGATCTGCTTCGGGCGCAGATCCGGCCCGGCATTAAATACCGCGGAAGAGACCGATGGCCCAGCGTACAACGTAGAAGAGGAATCCACAAAGCACAGCCACGCCAACGACGGGAAGTGCTGCCTGAATAACACTCTGAAACGCAGACAAACTAAGGGCGGAGGTCAAAGCAGACCAATCCATTCCTGTCGCACCAGCTTCCACAGCGAGAATAGCTCCATTCATAATGAGAGCTCCCTGTTGTTAAAGTTAATATGAGGAGGTCGCAAAGTGGCGTAACCCGAAACGACCGCGGGAATGCTTAGCTGCACGTAGACAGTACCACAAAAATTAAGATTCTAAGAGTTGAGCAATAATGAAATATTGCTCATTATTTAAGAACGTTTCAAATACATATCCAGAATCAAATTTTAATGATAGGACATAATACGGTTTACCCGCTTTAGATTCACGTTCTACGACATCGAGGGAATCAAGGTGTGATAGTAAATTTTCCATATTTTCTCCTTTTCTTTGGAAAATTAAGTAGTAATATCCTAACATTAGCACAATATTCAATGTCGCACAATACAGATTTTACGACACATACTCTAGACTTATAGTCCACGAACAATCTCTCAACCAAACCCATTTCACCACTCAGCGACCGACCGCCGCCCGCTTCGACTTTTATCAATTTTTACTAAATTCCCTCATTCCCCTTTAATTTTCATGTACTCGCCACAGTCATTCACGCTCGCCCGCCTTACTATCTTTTATCTTTAATTTCCTACTTTTTTTCACCAGAACAAAACCCGAACAAAACCGGGAATCGTAGATCCGAAAAATGAGCTTTTTTACTTATAATATGCCTTTCCATCCACCCTGACATCCACATACTCAGGCCGAATATCTCTTTCCTCAAGATATTTTATCATCTTAGCTATATCTTCGGCCGTCGCACTTGCACCCCGATCAAGATTAACCTTAAAATACATTTCCTTCCCCTCCAAATCCACGTATAATTCGCGGCTCATTCCTGTCGGTAAAGTTACTCGCGTCACCACATAGCCTCGACTCGCCAAAGCCCGCTCCAGCTCCATAATATAAGTTTTCATCCTTAAAGACATTTTGCCCCGATTGTCTTCATCCACAATCTCCGCTCGTACCTCCACCGTCTCACCCATATCGATTTCGCTACGACGTTCTTCGGCAAATTCCACCATCCACATATACCCGAGCAACCCCAAAACTGTCAGCATCAATATCACGATCAAAATCGAAGTCTTCTTCCGTCGTCGCGCTTTCTTGCGCGTTTTCATCCTCTCTGAATCCGATTCGGCTCGTTCACGTTCCGCTACTATCGTCTGACCCAGTTTTACATTTGTTTTCTTACTTTTTCGCCTCATTCTGACCCACCATCTTACCTTCACCTACCCCAAGTATTACCTCTGCCAAATCCTTCGCTGCCTCTGGTCTCGCCTCACGGTGCAATTTCTCCGCCAAATCCGACCGCACCCTAGGCGACCGTATCAGATGCCGCACTTCCTCAAGCAAAATACTTGGTGTCTGTTGCATTTTCTCATCCGACACCACCACCACCGCGTTCTCCCTCAGCAGCCTCTCCGCATTCTTCGTCTGATGTGCACCGGGCAATCGTCCAAAAGGCACCAGGATAATTGCCTTCTGTAGCGCCGCAAGCTCCGCAGTTGTCGTCGCACCCGCTCGGCTCACCACTACATCCGCCGCCCCCAACAGCTCATACATTGCCGAGTTAAACTCCCACATCCGAAAATTCGACTGCAGCTTCGCCTTATCCCACTCTTCATATTTCTTCAAATCTACCATTTCCTCATACCATTTTCGCCCCGCAACCAACCCCACACTGGTAAATTTCAACATTTCCGGCAAAATCTGCCTTACCGCTTCATTAATATTCTCCGACCCCTGACTCCCCCCTGTAAAAATTACCAACGGCCGCTCCGGATCGAACCCAAATGACTTCTTCAAATTCTTCTGCTGCGTAGCGCTAACCTTTTTGAACTCCACCGCTACCGGTGTGCCCACTTGCACTACACGTTCCGCCCCTTGCAAACCGCCCACACCTGTCGCTACTACCGCTGCATGTTTCATCAAAAGCCGATTTGCAAGGCCTGGCACCGCATCTGATTCGTGCACGACATAGGGAATCTTCAAGAACCTCGCCACTAACCCTACTGGCAGTCCCACAAATCCCCCCTTCAAGAAAACTACATCTGGCCGTTTCCCTGGCCAAACCAGCCGCCAAAAACTCTGTACCAAGCCAGCCACAAATCCCACAAAACCCTTCAAATTTCCCCAAATCAGCTCCTTGAGCACGACTTTCCAATTTACAACCCAATCCTTCCCTGTCCAACCCGCATAGCGGTGAAATTTTCCCGCCCAAACTTTACGCACGCGTATATATGGATCCTTCCCTGTTCGGCTCGCTCGATTCCCCCATCTCACCCCAATTTCTGTTGTAATTTTTACAACGTTTTTATAATATTTCCGATCTGTCCAAAATTCCACCCTCGTTCGCGGTTTTAGCTCCAGCATCTCTCGAATCACAGCCACGGCAGGCGTAATATGCCCCCCAGATCCCCCTCCTACCACTAATACTTTCATGCAGACCTCCTTCTCGCTCCAGTTACTACCATTTTAGGCTGAGCTTCAGTACGTGGTTCCCTCGCCGTATAGCACGATAACTGCAACGCCAAACCCAGCGCTGCTGCCGTAAACAACATGCTCGTCCCCCCATAACTCAATAGCGGCAACGTGATCCCCGTTAGCGGAATCAATCCCGTCATCGAAGCAATATTTACCACCACATGCGCCGCCGCCCACGCAAACACCCCCACCACTACCAGTGATTCTTCTGTATCATGTAAATAATTCGCCGTCCTCAGCAACCTCAGCAGCAACACCGTAAAACACCCCACCACCGCCACTAGCCCTACAAACCCAAAAGTCTCCCCCATCACTGCAAACACTGAATCATTGATCGACTCCGGCAAATACCCCGTCGCCTGCACACTATTTCCGATCCCCACCCCCGTAAACCCACCCGTTCCAATCGCAATCATCGCATTCTCAATATGGTACGAGTCACTCGAATCCTCACTATTAAATGTCGACAGCCGCTCCATCCGATGCGGAGACACCACAATCGACAACACTCCAGCTACCAAAACTACCCCCACCGCCGCCATAAACGACCACATTTTCACTCCACTCATAAAAAGCATTGCTAGAATAATCGCCATCAACGCCACCCCCGTCCCCAAATCCTTCTGGATCACCACCACAAACCCCAGCGCCAACACCGACACCACACTAAACGGCAACCAAAAATCCCAAGTATCCAGCCTCCCTTCCCTTTTCCGCTCTGCCATCAATTGCGCCAAATACAGCACCAAGCCCAGTTTCAAAATCTCCGCCGGCTGGATCGTCAACATCGGCCCAAATCGAATCCACCTACAAGCCCCAAGTTCACATTTTGCTAAGGGCGAATTCATCCAAGATAACACCATCAGCAGCGTACATGCCAAAAGCCCGATCACCAACACTGGTTTGCTAAACTTCCTAATCACCCGATACGGTACCTTAAACGCAAGCACTACCACCACCAATGACAATATCACATTCAACGCCTGCCTCAAAAAGAAATAATTCTCACTATAACTGGTCCCATAGGTCGCGTTCATCACATTCGCCCGCATCGGCCCAATCGCATAAATTACAATTAACCCCACCCCCAGCAGCACCACGGTCAACGCTCCAATAATCCTATCACTCTTATGTTTACGCATCACCAAGTATGATCCATAATAAAAGTCGCCAGAAACATCACCAAAATAATCGCGAACAAAATCCCCACCGCTGCCTTCAGTAAATTCTTTACTAATTCCCTGTTGCTGTTACCATTCATACTATCCCACCTTGCGTCGCCAGGAACACTCCAATAATCGCAAACACTCCAGCAATCACCCAAAACCGCATCACAATCTTCGCTTCCCCCCACCCGTTCGCCTCGAGATGATGATGTATCGGCGCCGACACAAAAATCTTCTTATGAAACACTTTCTTCGCAAAAATCTGCAGCAACGACGACCCCGCCTCCACCACAAACATCACCCCAATAATCGGCAGTAGGAAAAACGCATTTGTCATCATTGCCACCACACCTAATCCCGCTCCCAGCGCAAACGACCCCGTATCCCCCATCATAAACCTCGCCGGCGGCACATTAAACCAAATATACGACAACAGCCATCCTACCACCGTCAAACAAAACCCAGTCAACATCCACTGCCCCTGAAACAGCGCAATCACCGCATAAGCTCCATACGCCAACATTGCCAGCCCCCCAGCAAGACCATCCAGTCCATCCGATATATTCACTGCATTCGACGTCGCCACTACCGCAAACGTAAACACCACTATCATCCCCATCACCCCCACATGCCAATCCCCCACAAACGGCACTTCAATCGCCGTCCACCCGAGTTTCACCGCAAACCACCACCCCAAAACCGCCCCAATCACCGTAATCATTGCGAATTTCACCGGTGCCCTGAGGCCCGCTGCGCCCTTCCCACTCCCAAACACATTGATCAAATCGTCAATAAACCCTACCAAACTTCCCCCAAGAAATCCCACCAGTGGCAGCCACGTTTGTTCCCTGTTCAAGTTACAAATCCACGTCACCGCAAACACCGTCACCACACCAATCACGCCTGCCATCGTCGGAAAATGTCGCGCAATCTTCTTCTCATGTAATTTTGCTACGACTTCTAACTTCTCCCCCGTCGTCGTCTCTTTTTTCTGCTTTTTCCAGAATTTATACTTATATGCAAAATACGTATATACTGGCGTCAAAAACGTCGCCAAAAAAAACGCCGACAACGCCAAAATCAATCCATAAAACGCTTCGTTACTGAACGTATCTGCCATAATCTACCCCTATTATACCACACCGCGCCCCAAAAAACTCCAGAATATAATCCTTCAGCTTGAATCCACCCCACGTTCTAACTCAAATCAAAGTGGCCAACCCCCCTTCAGCTGACCACCAAAATCCCCAGAGCATTCTTTCAAGCTCCATCTCCCTCCATTATAGCACAGATTCCATTTTCTGTCAAGGTTTACAAGCATAAACTTCATTTTGCAATACAACGTAAAATATGTCCATCCCTCCGCGGGAACACATACGCTGGCCGGAATCTTCCACCCGAAGTCTGCAAATCGAAATCCGAACGATTATTTATCGCCACCGTCGCCGAACGATAAAACCCAGTTGTCCCCAAGTATCTCAAAGATCCTCGATCTATCGCAATTATCCCTACATTCACAAAATGAAATGGGCTTAAAGACAGGCTCCCCGAAGGTACCTCTGCATAAGCGCTCGTTTCCGCCTCTACGAACAACCAATCATCATCCGCATCTATCCAACCATAAGCCTTTGCCAAAGCGAAGAACCCATCCTCCTTCGCCAAAGGTACTCCCGTCTCCAAATCCTTCCCTAACTTCATTCGCAATATTTATTATCAAACTATAGCCTCACCTCCTCTATCCTTCGTCCGTAGTGGGCAGGTCAATCTGAGCAGCAGTTCTCTGAGGTACTTCGGCCTCAATGGTTACGGCTGGTCTTCGGCTTCACGGGCGTTTACCTCTGTTACTTCTGCTACCGCGTACCGCCTCACCTTCGCTGCGTCTGGCGTCAACCCGTCGTACGGCCCGAACCATCGTTGGTTCGGTTTCCCCCTCCGCTGACACCCATCACTATATATAAACTAATAGGCTAGGCAGCGGAGGGGGAAACCGTAGTAACGGGGGTTAGGACCATTTGATGAGTAGACTCTAGAGGACGTTATAGCAAGAACGCGTGCTGCAGTTGTAGAAACTTCCCCAAACAAAACCGATGACCAGATATAGGTATTGCTGCCAAGACGCTTTAGCAGGGCATATTCTAAATCAATAAACCCACTACGGACGAAGGATAGTATAGTATGTACCAACTAGGCTTTCTACCTAATTCATTATTGAGCTCGGTATTTCGTATCTAGCCCTCTCTTCCCCAGTTTGGATGAGATAGTGTAGTGTGTACTAACTAGGACTTTCGAGGGGATCCGGAACGTACGAGCGTGCGCCAACATTGCGTTCAGCAATGTGCGCACGCGTAGTCGAAGTGAGGAAGAGCGCGTCAGCCCTGCTCCGGCAGGCGCTGACGACGCGCCCCGAACCTTGGAGGAGACGAGAGAAGAGGATGCTTGCATCCTCTTCCGAGACGACGAGCAAGGAGCAGGAGCGAAGCGACAAGAAAGCCCTAGTTAGTACACATTAGGTTATTCATGCCAAAGTGAGGAAGAGGGGAGCTAGATACGGAAATATCGCCCTTCCGAGCGATATTTTCACAAGATCAACTATTCTTTAGGCCAAATCATCAATCATACGGACATATCCATTTGTCTTTTTGTCCTTATTTGCATCCTTATCGGTCGCCGTTCCGCCACCAAACACTGAGCTAAGCACAAAATTCACAATCGCAAACGCCAAGAGACAAATCACTAACCCCACAATTCCATACAAAATCGTATGCATCGCGCGCTTCGTCTTGGCTGCATCACCAATTGATGTCGTATAAAACACACCCCCGATCACGATCATCGCCACTGTAATTATACCGACCACCCCGATCACTACGTTTAAGATTGTGACCACAGTATTCATCAGCTTCTTATCATCCTGTGTTTCAGTTGAGGGTAAATTACACTCCGCCAGACTATCCGCTGTCTGCTGCAATGAACCAGTCGGACACGTCACTACTGCATACGTATCCACCGCACCAAACACTCCGATCATGCCACTCACCGCCAATACCCCCGCCAGCACCAAGGCTTTCAACTTCATCTCTACCTCCTCCAATCTCTCTTACATTAAGACTAGCAAAACCTTATTTGGTACCAAAGACACTACTAAGCACGAAATTCACAATTGCAAATGCCAATAGTGCTACCACTAGGCCTACCACACCGTAGAGAATCGTATTCATACCTTTCTTCGTCTTCGCTGCATCACCCTGAGACGTAGCATAGCTGATACCGCCCATTACGATCATCGCCACAGCCACAAAGCCTACCACACCAACCACAACATTAATAATGGTAGTCAAAACACTCATCAAATCTGTATTATCAGCAACCCCACCAACACCAGACCATTCACTACAGTCCTCTAACTTAGTCTGAGTTGACCCATCAGCACATGTCACAGCACTTACCGGCGCAATCGTCGCCACCACGTTAAGACCCAACACCATCAATACAGCAGCAACAACATTTAATATTACTTTCTTCATTGATTTTCCTTTCAATTACCTATAACTACCACTAGTTTAACGTATTCTACACAATATGTCCATACACTTTCTGTCAAATAACCTTAAAACACTATCACATTACACCTTAATATTCGCTATCACGAAGTTCACAATCGCATATGCCAGCAGCGCCACTACTAGACCAACTACCCCATACAACAAAGTCTGTCTCGCCATATAAATCTTCCGTGCATCCCCTATACTCGTCGTAAAAGTCACACCCGCATACACAATTACACACACTGCCACAATCCCCACAATACTTAGTACCACATTTATTATCAAATGCACCACCGGTATAATTGTCGTATCCTTTTTATCATCCGCAAAACACCCCGCCGCCTCTTTCGCCTCTTTACTAAACACACTATCCGGCTCATCACAAATCGTATTCGCCGCCATAGCCGGTCGCATCCATAATCCACCCCCCACCAACATCATCCCTAAAATCACCCCCAAAATCACTTTTCTCACCCTACTTTCTCCTCTACCATTATTATCGTCACCGTGTCTTTTTCACCTTCCTCAATCGCGTCACCTGTCGCCGAAATCACAAAACTAGTTATCAGTGCCGCCACAATCGTAATCACCAACCCTATAATCGCATAAGTAATCGTTAGAGTACCCTTTCGCGCCTTACCTGGATCACCCTTCGACAGTAAATAATCCATCGCACCTTTGATAATAAACACCACTGCTATCACCCCCGCCACCGTATACGCCCAGTTAAACGCTTCTTGTAGCTGCACTTTACCAAACTCCGGCTGATCCCACGCATCTGAACCATTAATCCCCAAAATCACTCTCACTGTATTCACCGCCACCGAAGACACCATCGCAATAATTGTCCCAATAATCGCCGATGTCAACGTTTTCTGACCTCTGGCCGCCCTTCCAGGATCACCCTGCGAGGTCATGTATTGAAATCCGCCATAAATCACAAACCCCAGTGCCAGATACCCTACGACCACCAGCAAATCCACCAATACGTTCAGTGCAATCGTCCACACAAATCGTATTAATTCTGTCTCACCATTTGGTTTTCTAATCTCATCATTACTATCGCACAATCCAGCGTACCACGGCTTCATCCCTAAAAAATTCGGTTTATTACAATTTCCATCCCCAGGTGTCGCCATCACCGGCGTCGGTACGGCCATCACTATCGCTGCCCCCGCAATCAAAATCGTTCCCAAAAACCCCAAAAACTTCTGCTTCATACCCACATCTTACTATAAATCCCCCAAAAAATCCACATTTTCCGCCACATTCTCCCCTCACCATCCATCAATAAACATAAGCATTGAAAATACCTACAAAATATGATATTTACCCTTGACTATAATATACATATGTGCTACAATTAAGGTATACTCTATATTGGGCTTAATTGAGATGCATTAAATTATGAAAACCCGACTGAAACAACTTCTTTTGACCTGCCTACTCAGCCTTGGCTTCATTTTTGCTGGATTTTCTACATTACTCACACCTGCCCCTGTTTACGCTCTTCCGGAAGACCCTTCTCCTGATACTATTCATGACAATAACCCTGACCGATCCGATCAAACACCAGGGAATGAAGCTGTCGACTCAGAGACTTCCGATAGCACCGACTCTGACCCTAATCCTACCGATGAAACTCCCACCACCGACATCACCGACGACTCAGAGAACTCCGACGACCCCCAAAAAGCTGAAAACCACGGCGAAGACCAAACCACCAACTCTAATCCTGAGGTTAATATCTGCCAAACCGAATTCGGCTCCGTCTCGTGGATCCTCTGCCCCGTCATGCAAATCGTCGGCGGCGGCGTTGATTATATCTACGGTCTTATCGAAAACTTCCTTGACGTCAAATCCACCCTCGTCGATCAAGATTCCGCCGTCCACCAAGTCTGGCAAAAAACCCGCGACATCACTAACACTGTCTTTATCATCTTCATTCTCATTGTAGTCTTTTCCCAACTGACTGGCTTAGGTATTAATAATTACGGTATCAAACGTGTCCTCCCGCGCATCATTGTCGCTGCCATTCTTGTCAACCTCAGTTTTTACATCACCGCGCTCGCCGTTGACCTAAGCAACATTATTGGCAGCAGCATTAGCACTACCATCCAAGATCTCCAAATCGAACTTGCCGCCAAAGTCCCCGAATCCGATCCCTTCCGCGACGTCTCTTGGGGTAGCCTCCTCGCCGCCCTCACCGGTGGCGGCGGAATCCTCGCCGTCACAGTCATTGCCAACAGTGGCGTAGGAGCTCTTCTCTGGATCTGTGGTCTCGCTTTACTCGGCGGTATTATTTCTCTCGGTATTGGCATCGTCACCATCTGTTTTCGCCAAGGTGTCGTCCTCATCCTTATCATGATTGCCCCGCTCGCCTTTGTTTGTTACCTCCTCCCCAATACCGAACGTTGGTTCGACCGCTGGAAAAACACCCTTGCCCAAATGATCTTCTTCTACCCCATGTTCAGCTTCCTCTTTAATGCTTCCAAACTTGCCGGCCTCGCCATCATCTACTCTGCTGAAGGCAGCCTCTTCCGTGTTCTTCTCGGCCTCGCTATTCAAGTGATGCCGCTCTGCCTCTCTGTCCCACTTCTCCAAATGTCCAACACTGTCCTCGGCAGTATCAGTCGCGGTCTCAACAATCTTTCCAACCCCGCCCGTCGCGCTATTGACAAATGGGGATTGTCTCATGTCGATCAAAACCGTCAACGTTACCTCGAAGCTAATCGTTTTCCTGGATCTAAACTCCGCAATTACCTCGCCGAACGTGCCAAACGCCGCGAGCTCAATACCAAAAACCTTTCCAGCAGCTATCAAGGACGCTTGACTGAAAACGCTCTCAAAAAGATCGGTTCCTCCACCGGCTACGATGCTTTTGGTCATGCCACCTGGAGACGCCGCCCCAATCACCTCACTTCAGCTGCTAAACGTGCCAGCCTTCAAGCTACTCGCACCGCCACTGCCGAACTTGATCTCAAAAACACTCTTTCCGAATACGGTGATATCTTTCATGGCAGTCGTGTCAAAACTCTTGCCGACGCTCACGCCGGAGCTTATCTCGAAACCATGGCCCAACAATTCCGTGCCGAAAACATCGCTCAGGGCGACCAATCCTTCCTTCTCGATCGCTACATGAAAGCTGCCGCTGGTCGCTACACCGCGCCATACGAATTCAATCGCCTCGTCGGTGGTGCCACCGGCAAACTCGGTCACCTCGGTGAGACTACCATCATGGGTCAAGTCGTTATCCGTAGCGCCGACATCGAACGCCGCCGCAAAGCCGAGGCCGAAATCGTCGCTACCAAGTTCGGCTATCCCAAATCCCAATTCCGCAATATGGCATTTGATAAAGCCGCCATGAACGACGACGGCTACGAACTCGACAAAAACGGTGAAGTTATCGAAGATCAGCATTATCGACTCAAGAAAGGGAAGGTACATCGCCCCTATCAATACTACATTGGCGTTCACAAAACCACCAACGTCGAGATCACCAAAGATGAATACGACGCTCTCTCTGACGCCGAACGCGCAAACTACAAAAAGGTCAAATATCTCGATCTTACAGACGACCATGACAACTTCATGAACCGTGTTTACGAAGACGATGCCGGCTACATGAAGACTTTTATCGCACGTGACGTCGCCATTGGTGACCCTATCAACATGCGTTATGCCACTGAACTCGGTCTCGCTCGTCCTGACAGCGAAAAAACCCCCATTATCGAAGGTATCACTACTGCCGACAATCTCGAGCATGACGGCACACTTCGCCGATTCCATAGCACCTTTGCTGCCGCTCTTCAAGCCTCACGCTTCAAAGAGAAAAACGCCGCCTTTACTACCATGCTTACCACCCAGCTCGATAATGGTTATATCACCTCTCCCGGTCAACTCAATATCGCCATGCTTGACGTCATCACTAAATCTTCCAAAGCTAGCGACTTCCTCCAAAACGACAGATTCTCTCTCGAACACTTTGCTAACCTCTGTAGATCTCTTGTTGCCACCGAAGAAGGCTATCGCTTCGAAGATTATTTTCCCGACGAATCTATTGCCAACTATCGCAACGTCAACGGCGAACGTCTCCCCGGTTATCGACTCAGCATGGATGATGATGGTAACGCGGTTTGGAACAAAATCAGTCGCAACGATAAGACCCTCACTCTCGACGATCAGCGCAACTATCTTAAACATAACCTCTTCGCCAGCTTCGTCAAAACCCTCTTTGATTACGGTAAACGCCGTCCATCCAACAACACCCTTGATGCTCAAAAGAGTAGCGCCACTGAGGCTCTCGACGACTTCATGTCTATCATGCTCAACCTCGGTTCCGACAACCTCGATGTCAACATTCCATTCCTAGATCGTCTCAATCCTCATGTCGACGTCCTCAAGGGCAAAGACCCCAACACTATCTCTTCCACATATCGTAATCTCGTCGAACAACTCTATCAGACTTACAATAACTCTGACTCCTCTCAGTCATCAGGAAGTTCCACTTCCACCTCTAGCCCCTCAAAGCCAAAATCTCATGGCACCCACTTCGAAAACAGCAGTCAACTCTACAAAGAACTCGCTAAAGTCTTCTCCAAACTTGCCAATACCAAAGATTTTGAAGATATGTATTCCGTCCTCGACGATTCCACCTCCATCATTAATAACCTCAGAGACGTCTTCGAGCAAGTTGATGACTTCGATTCTATCACCACCGCCGTCCGCACCGCCTTCAAAGAATCCGACACTCTCAGCTCCTCGCCCTCAGCTATGTCCAATCTTGAAGAAATTATTACCTTCACCGAATCCAAACTCGACCCCCAAAACCCCGACGACCCCAACCTCATTCGCGACTTCCGCGACGAAGTCTTCCAACTCATCTATACCGAATACGGGGATTACGGTCAAAATTAATCTTGACTTTTACCCTCTCAGACCATACTCTATTACTTAGGAGGTGTTAGATTTTGGTGGGACAATAATTATATATTTACCGCCATTTATGCTAAAATAGAATTATGGCGAGTTATAAGGTTCCACAAGACGTCGAAGCAGACGACAAGCTTCTTGGTCCGTTTAGCTTTCGACAATTCATCTACCTTATGATCGTTTTTGGTATGGTCGTACTTGCTGTCGCTCTCTTCCAAATTTTTCCACTCCTTGCCGCCATCCCCATACCATTTGCTTTGTTTTTTCTTATCCTTGCACTCCCACTGAAAAAAGATCAGCCTATGGAGACCTACGTTGCAGCCTTGATTTCGTTTTATCTTCGCCCCAGTCGCCGTTTCTGGATCCCCGGCCAAAGCGACTCTACCATCCAAATCACTGCCCCCAAGAAAATCGAAAAATCCCGCGTCCGCAATATTAGCGAAGAAGAAGCCGGCCATCGCCTCTCCTTCCTCGCCGCCATCGTCGACTCTGAGGGATACGCCATCAAAAACGCTAGCTCACCTATGCGCGACGAATTTTACGCCGAAGCTTATAATGCCACCGACATGTTCGACCGTTCTGGTACCACCCGTCTCAGCAATCTTATCACCAAAGAGCAGCAAGAACGCCACGCCGAAGTCGTCAACCAAATGCGCGCCGCTATCGCCAGCTCCGATTACAATCCCGATCGCACTCTTTCTAGATCCCAATCTATCTCTAACGAACGCATCATCCAGCCCATCGGTCCTAATCCTACCCCCTCATCCACCATCGTTCAACCTACTCCTCCCGCTGAAATCCAACAAATGCAAAATCTCGCCCACAATCCCGACTTTTCTATTGAAACCATCAGTCAACAAGCCAATCGCATCAACAAAGAAAACAATCAAGAAGTTATTACACCACTACATTAAGGAGAGCAATGAACCCACAAAACACTAACAACATCCCCCAAGGCCAATCCACTCCAGGCGCCTATGGTAGCAATGCCCAGGCTCGAGCTATGATGGCTAACCGGCCCGCCGCTCAACCTCTCCAACTCAACACCCCACCAACTCAAACCTTCACTACACCACAAAACCAACTCCCCCCTCAGCCCACCGCTTTTCCACCTCAGGCCTCACCTAACACCATACCCGCTCAGGCCCCCATTACCCCTAATCCTGCCATGCAACCCGGTTTCCAAACTGCCCCCACCAGCTCACCCATGACTACCCCCATCGCGCGCCTCCAACCTTCCGCCCCAGCCCCCATGACACCTCCCGTCACCGTCGAACCTCCCAAAGTCGTCGAAGACCCCATTTCCACCCAAGCCACTCTTATGTTTTCTGAACTCCGCGACAGCCTCGTCATTATGAAAGATGGTTCTTTCCGCGCCGTTGTCGCCTGTCAATCCATCAACTTTGACCTTATGTCTGAAACCGAACGTGAAGGTGTCGAATACAGCTACCAAAACTTCCTCAATTCACTTAATTTCTCCGTTCAAATTCTCGTCCGCTCCCAAAAAGTCGACATCGGCCCTTATATTGAACGCCTCACCAGCCTTCGTCGCAATAATGACAATATGCTCCTCGGCGTTCTAATGGATGACTACATCAACTTTATCGACATTCTCGCTCAAGAAGCCAACATCATGGACAAATCCTTCTTTGTAGTTATCCCGTATTATGGCTCTGCTGATCTCGAACGCGCCGTCGAGCAAACCAAAAACCTCTTCCGCGCTTTCGGCAAAACCAAAACCCCCACCGTCACTCGCATCAACCGCGACGTCTACAACAAAGCCATCGACGAACTCAATAATCGCGTAGAATCTGTCATCTCCGGCCTTTTCCAAATTGGCATCCAATCCGTCCGCCTCAACACCAAAGAACTCAGCGAATTATTCTACAACTTCAATAACCCCGACACCGCCGTCCGCGAACCACTCGTTGATTTTACCAAACTTGCCACCACTTATGTCCGTGGCGGAGTAAAGGAGCAATAATATGGGCAAGAAAAACCGCCAAGCCAAAACCGGAAACACCGCCGCCGACATCGCGGCCGCTTCCCAAGCCGCTGAAGACGCCGAAGTTCAGCGCGCCTTTGAGCAGGGAATTACTACTCTACGCGACCTCATTTCCCCTAGCTCCATCGAAATCCACTCCAGTTATTTCCGTCTCGGCACCAAATATGGACGCACTATTTATGTTTACGGCTATCCCCGTACACTTTATACCGGCTGGATCTCCGGCTTAATCAACATTGATGAAGTCCTTGATGTCTCCATGTACGTCTATCCCGTAGAGACGACTGTCGTCATGAAAAACTTGCGCAAAAAAGTTACTCAGCTCGAAGCTTCCTATAGTGTCAATGCCGAAAAAGGTAAAATCCGTGACCCAGAACTCGAAGCCGCCATCCAAGATGCCGAAGAGCTCCGCGACAAGCTCCAAGTCGGCGCCGAAAAATTCTTCCGCTTCGGTCTTTATATCACACTCTGGGCCGACTCACTCGAAGAGCTCAGCTTCGTCCAACACAAGATTGAGACTCTTCTCGGACAACAAATGGTCTTCAGCAAAGTCGCCACTTCTCAACAAGAGCAGGGAATGAACAGCACCATGCCCCAATGTACTGATCAACTCCAGATCCGCCGCAACATGAACACCGGCGCTATCTCCACCAGTTTTCCTTTTACCTCAGCCGACCTTACCCAAGAAAATGGTATCCTCTATGGTATCAATATGCATAATAATGGTTTAGTTATTTTCGATCGTTTCAGCCTTGAAAACGCCAATCTTGTCGTCTTTGCTAAATCCGGTGCTGGTAAGTCTTTCGCTGTCAAGCTTGAAGCTGTCCGCTCTATGATGATCGGTACCGAAATCATCATTATCGACCCCGAAAATGAGTACCAGAAACTCTGCGATGCCGTTGGCGGTAGCTACATCCGGCTCAGTCTCAATTCCGATGTCCGTATTAATCCTTTTGATCTTCCCAAAATCGTCGACAACGAAGACGCCAACGACGCCCTCCGCGCCAACCTCGTCACCCTGCACGGTCTCTTTCGTCTCATGCTTGGTGGATCCATCGCCGGTCAAGTCGGCCTCACCGCCAACGAAGAAGCAGACCTCGACCAAGCCCTCATCGACACCTACGCTCGCGCCGGTATCACCAGTGACCCTTTGACCCACCAGAGCACTCCACCCACTATCATCAATCTTTACGATACTCTCCTCCACATGGGTGGCACCGGCCCACAACTTGCCGGTCGCTTACGCAAATACACCACTGGCACCTTCGCCGGTATCTTCTCTCAACAATCCAATGTCAACATCAACAACACCATGGTGGTTTTCAACATCCGCGACCTCGAAGACGAACTCCGCCCCGTCGCTATGTATATCGTCCTCAGTCACGTCTGGAATGTCGTGCGTGCCGAACAAAAACGTCGCCTTCTCATCGTTGATGAGGCCTGGCAGCTCATGAAATATGACGATTCCGCCAACTTCCTCTTCAGCCTTGCTAAACGTGCCCGTAAATACTATCTTGGGCTCACCACTATCACCCAGGACGTCGAAGATTTCATGAGCAGCAAAATGGGACGTGCTATCGTCGCCAACTCTTCCATGCAGCTTCTCCTCAAACAAAGCGCCAGCGCCGTTGATGTGCTTTCTGATGTCTTCAAACTCACCAACGAAGAGAAAAAACGCCTCGCCAACTTTCCAGTCGGCCAAGGCCTCTTCTTCGCCGGATCTAACCATGTCCATATTCAGGTTATCGCATCCGAAACCGAAGAATCGCTTATTACTACCCGACCGGAGGATCGTCGTTAACTATGCCCGGTGAAGCTATCCTCAGAAATGCCGAAAACAATGCTCTCTCTAATGCTGAGCCCTCCTTTTATCGTGGTACTGGTAAATCCGACTCTAGTGACAAAAATATTCAGACTAAAGGCAAAAAGAAAAAAGGCGGCATCTTTGCATTTGTCTTCGTTTTTGGTCTTATCATCGGTGGCTGTACTTTTCTCGCTTCTTCTCATTCACTCCTTGGACCGGCCATCTCCGCTCTTTTTATCGAAACTGGAGATACCGGCTACACAAGCTACGCTGCTCGCAGTGCTCGTCTCGCTGCTTTTAAACTACAAGGCGGAAGTGGTGTCACCAGCACCTGGAAAGGCACCCTCAAATATAGCCGCATGAGTGAAAACTTCCGTGCCCGTCTCACCAGCCAAGGTTTCACCGTTAACGGCTCCGGTGCCAACACTACTCTCACCTTCCGAGGCGAAACTTATGACGCCGACGGTTTTCTTAATGCTTACTACAACAACCCCGAACTTCGCTCAGCTTACAAAACCGCCAAACGCGGACGCGTCGCTAACTTCTTCGATCAGGCCTTCCAACGCATCGCACACAAACTCGGTCTCAGCCGTAATCTCTACAAAGATTACAAAAACTCCAACAACTCTACAGTTGATGCTGAAAATTCCAACAAAATCATCGACGATAAAATTGACACTGCTAATGGAGATGCCGATCTCACCACTACTCATGACGAAAAACCAGAAGCCACCGAGGATAACCCCGATCCTAACCCCGAAACAGATCCCGAGACTTCTACCAAACAAAACGTTGATGGCGATACACCTGAAACCAAAGCCAGTAACTATATTAACCGTATCGCCAGCAAAGTCCAGAAATCCGTCAGTTATGCTTGTACTGCCCTCGGCGTCTTTAATATCCTCTCCAATGCTGTTACCGCTGCCCGTACCTATCAAAACATCCAGTTAGCTATGGGTCTTAATGAAAACGTCAGCAAGACCATGGCTGGATATGGCAATGAAGCTGGACTTAACACTATGTTAAATAGCTTTACTACTACCACCACGAATACCGTTGAAGATTATAATGACATTAGCTACAGCGGCAGCGTTCCATCCAGTGGAATGGAAGCAGGGAACCTCACAATTAATCAACCCGGCACCGTCACCTATACCGGAGCCGCTACCGAAGCCACCGCTTTCCAATCTATCATGGCTGGAGCCACTCTTGACCCCTTAGAAGCCAACAATTTCTCCCTTGGTCGTGAAAGCAGTATCATGGATCGCGTTCTTAAATTTGCCACCTCTCCTACCACCATGGCTACCTGTATCAACCTCACCCTTGCCACTTCGGCCGCCTCCCTCATCATTTCTCTCATTCCTGGAAGTGGCGTCGTCCAAATCGCCGGCACTTTCTTCCTCAAAGCCGCGGCTGGAGTTGTTGCTAGCTTTGCACTCGGATCCATCCTTGGGTTCATGATCCCCACCATCGCTCGCACTTTCTTTACTCCCAGCAATATTGCCAATCTCACCGGTATCCCTCTTGGCAACACCTACTCCAACGGTACTATTGCCACCCTTACCCGTAACGGACGTAGTGGCAGTGGTCAATCATATTCTTCTGAAAAAGCTGCTCAAGCCTACCACCAAGAAACCCAACGTGTCCTTGCACTTGATGCCGAAATCGACCGCATGGAACTCAGTCCCTTCGACACCTCATCCCGTCATACTTTCCTTGGTAGCATCGCTTACAGTTTTCTTCCAATCACTTTCTCTAAACAAACCAACAATATTAACACTATCATGCGCAATACTTCTAAAGCTATTGCCTCACTCACTGGTAATACCTACGCCGCCAGCAATAATTATATGACTACATTTGGTAATTGCCCCGACCTCGCCCGAGTTGGAGCCGTCGGAGACGTTTTCTGCAATCCTATCACCACCACCGATCTTAGTCTTGTTGACATCTCCCCCGACGACCCAAGTTATGTCGACGCCATTAAAAGCGAAGTCCACGACTGTGACGATAACGGCAATTGCAAAATCAAAGACAACAGCGACCTCGCTAAATATATCTCCTACTGCGCCAATCGTGACTCTCCCATCGGTATCGTTGACGCCAACATTCTCAACGAGCTACGCTCTGGAAACGCCGTCACTAATTTCTTTAGTGCTTGGCCAAAAATCGGTGATTTACTATCGTTTATTGGCGCCACCGAAGATATCACTAACATGAATTGGGCCACCGGAAAAAACTGCGTCAATAATACAGACACTAATCCCGAATGGAATTCCAAATATCGTTATTACCAACGTTATGTCGAAGATGAGCGTATCCTTGCCCAAATGAGTGGAGAACCCAGCACTATCAGCCAATACCTTGACAAATACGAAGCTGAGCACCCTCTTGATACTAGCCCTAAAGGTACCCTTGCTCGCATCAGTGGCCTTAGTCCTGAAGATGCCGAACTCGCCCTCGATGTTATCGCCTATTATAACTTCCTTGACCACTACGACGCCAGCTCTCGCCTCGCCATGACTGGAGACACCACCGATTATAAAAACAGCACCACTATAGTTTCTGAAATTACTTCCGAAAAAATTCATTTCGATGAAGATACCAAACTCACGCCAGTTAAACTAATCACTGAACATATTATATATACCGACGTTCGCAACCGGAGCTACGTAGCATGATCCACCACTCCACTCTTAAAACTAAGATCATTTCTCGAGTCGGTCTTAGTTGTCTACTGGCCACCCTCCTTATTATTCCTACCTCTGCTATCACAGAATCAACCAATAATAACGCCCCTGGCTACACTCTCCCCAGTAGTATCCTTGATTTTTACGATGCTAACGGTATTTATTATTATGACCCCAAAGGTGTCACCGAATGTATCGTGGGTGTAGGAAGCGTCAGCGGTACTGCATCTGCCGGTCTTTACCCCTATCAAGCCAATTTCGTCGATCAATATCACGACATCGCCGAATCATTGTCTATTCAATACGGCATACCTTGGGAAGCAGTCGTCGCACAGGGAATCAATGAATCTGACGCCGGCAGAAGCAATTTCGCCCTCAACCGCAATAACTTTTTCGGTATTGGAGCTTTTGATTCCAACCCTGATAGAGCCCACTACTATGATACTCCTATGGCCGGTTGGCGTGGATATTTCGAAAACATCCGTATAACAGCCACTTATCGCGCGCATGGTGTTTTCCAAAATAATTATTCCCCCAGTTTCTCCCCCAAACCCAGCTCATATGGTAACCCAACCACCCGTAACAACATCACCAACCCCTACGATTATCTTCAAACTATCTGGGACTCAGGCTATGCTTCTTCTGCAACATACTACAACAACATCGCCCCCCTTATCACCGCCATCATTAATCGCGCGGAAGAAAAGGGTTGGAAGACTACCGCCGAGCTAGCCATAGAGCATCCAGAAATGCTCACAAATGCCGCGAACAACTCCGCGGGATCTAATTCTCCTGCTTATGACACCACGATTTCTGGCACTAATGCTACTTGTATCGTTGGGACCAATGGTGCCGCTGCTGGCGGAGGAGGTACTAATGGTATTAATGCTACTGCAATTGAACTCAGTTGGGCCGAACGTGGCCACGGCACCACCCCCACCGACAGTTACCGTAACGCTCTCCGCGCCGTCGGACTCTGGACTGGTTCCGGAAACTGCGAGGGTATTGGTGCTGCCTGCGATCGCTTCCTCGCCACAGTCATGCGTTATTCCGAAGCTGACCCCAATTTTCCTGCAGCCGGTGCCGCTACAGCCGTCGATTATATGGCAAAATCTAACCTCTACGAAGAAATTGAAAACCTCGGTAATACCTCTAATCTCCAACCTGGCGATATTCTCGGAGTCAAATACACCGGCGGTAGCGCCAGTGGTCACGTCGGTATCTACGTCCAAAAATCTGACGGCTCCTTCGGTGTCGCCTCAGCCTCCATGTGTAGCCGTTCCGCCGATATTGGTGGATATAGCCCCAAAAGCAATGGTGTATCTTGGCGTATCTTTCGCTATATAGGAGGAAGCTAAATCATGGAAAAGTCCCACCTCATCCACAACCGCAAGATCGTCCTCATTTTTGCCAGTATTCTTTTTCTCGTCATAATTGGTCTAAGCATCTTCTTTGCCATCGACAATTCTCATAAAACCGCCACCGTCAATATCCTCGTCGCCCCCACTTTTGCCACCGTCGAAATCGATCATCACAAATTCTCCACCGATACCACCATTAAATATTACCCAGGAAACTACACTGCCAAGATTTCCGCCGATGGTTTCGAATCTCAGGAAATCACCCTTGAACTCTCACCCGATCAAGCCACTGACCTCTATCTCTACCTCACGCCTAATTCCGACAGATCCAATTTCTACCAACAAAACACCCGTGAAGGTACTCGCATGCAGACCATTGTCGACTACCTGGCCACCAAATCCGCCACCGAATATACTGATGAACACCCCATTACTAACATCCTCCCCATCATCGTCGTCGAATCTGATCCCGAAACTTTCGCTTGGACCGAATTCCGTATTGACTACGGTAAATTCAAATCTTGTAAATCCGACTTCTGTCTCAAAATCACCGACAGCACAGGAGGGAACCGCGACCGCGCCATTAATCTCATCCGCGAGAAAGGTTTCAACCCCAACGATTACGAAATCATTTATTCTTACGTCCCCCCAGAACCTCTGCCCTAGCCCCTCCTAATCACCACACACTCCGACAAATCATCCTGCCCCTCCACCGCCGTCAAAATCACTTGATTATTCTGAAAGTTTCTCACTAAACATTTCTGTCGCACTTCATCCAACTCCGAAAACACATCATCCAATAACACCACCGGCATCTGTCCCAATCTTTGCATTATCATTTCCGCCTCAATAAATTTCAACGCCACCACCATCGATCTCACCTCGCCCCGGCTCGCTGACCCGTCTGCCTTGTTCTGATTAAAAATAAACTCATAATTATCATGATGCACTCCATAACCTGTGTGACCTATGATTCTATCTCTTTCAAAATCCCGCTCTAATCTACTTAAGAATTCACTCTCACTTCCCACCTCACTCACATACTCCAAGCTCACTTCATCCAAATTCTCGGCAATCGATCGATACACCTCAGTTATTTTTTCCCGTACCCACCCCACCATCTCTGTTCTTACCCGATGTAGTTCCATTCCATGCTTTACTAAAAGCACATTCCACGAAAACACCTCACCCACATCTACTCGCTCCTGTTTCAGGAGCTCATTTCTTTGTTTCAGTGCCTTATTATATCGCGCCAGCGCCACTCCATATTGCTCCGACAACTGTCCAAACATCCGATCAAAATAATTCCTCCGCCTCGTCGGACTACTTCCCACCAAATTCAGATCATCCGGCTCAAATAACACTATTGGATATTTCGCTTTCTTTGGTAACCTTCGACTCTTCTTATCTTCCGCCAAGAATTCCTTTTTTTCACCATCAAACACTGCCACCACTTTCCGCCCGTCTTCATATTCCATCTCCACCCGATAATATGGGGCGCCTCTCTTTAAAATCTCCCGATCCACCGCCCGAAAACTCTTCCCTTGCATCACCTCATAAATCGCTTCGAGAATCGACGTTTTTCCACACCCATTTTCCCCCACAATCTGCGTAGTCCGTGGATTACATTGCAACAAAAACTCCTTATGACTCCTAAAATTCGTCAGTTTTACACACCTAATCACCATTTTTCCACAACCTTATATATACATTGTGGATAACTTTGATATACAATAACTATCATTTTACTATACAAACGATATATTTCTATCCTTTCAGTGGCATAATAATATGCACATATTTTTCCACCCCTTTACCCCTCAGCACCACTGGATCCAGTTTATTCGAAAACCCAAACTCCACCTCTTTTCCATCCAAAACATTTAACGCGTCTAGCAAAAACCTCGAGTTCAGAGTCACCTTTCCATCCGTATCTATCTCTGTTTTAATCTCCGAAGTATTCTCTCCTAGCTCATTCGCCACCGACGACACCAAAAATTCATTCTTTTCTGCCCTCGCCTCGCAGATAATCGATCCGCCCACTTCCTTCGCAAACAGCGCCGCTAACTTTGTAATTCGCGTCAATTCGTCTCGCTTTACTTTCAAATTTATTTCCGTTTCTTTCGGAATCAACTGCCGATAATCAGGGAACGAACCATCAATTAACTTTGACGTCACCTCAATATCACCCAGTCTAAACCTCACTTGTGTCTCATCAAACCAAATCTCAATCTCACCCACATCCTCCCCCAAATTTCTCACTACCTCTTGCAAACTCGAAGTTGGCACAATTGCCATCACCTCCGCTTCCACCTTCTCTATAAACCTTCGCTCCGCTAAGCGATAACCATCGGTCGCTGCCAAATATAGAGCACCATCCGCCGTATTAAAATATACCCCAGTCAACGCCGGACGTGTTGTATCATTGCTCGCCGCCACCATCACTTGTGCCAACCCTTCCTTAAATTCTTCCGCCCCCATCCGGAATTTCACCACCTTCTCGTCTTCAATCTCTGGTAACTCCGGAAAATCTTCCGCCGCCGCCCCATTAATCGTCGAAACATAACCCGCCGCCTTAATAGTCACCTTTTCTCCATTCGCTTCAATATCTACCACTTCACCCCTTGGCAAATTTCCCACAAATTCCGCCACTAACCTCGCCGGCACCGTCACCGCCCCAACTTCACTCTGTGTCGCTGGTAAATAACTCACTACTGCCATATCCAAATTGGTTGTCGTGAGACTAACCTTACTTTCATCTACCCTCACTAAAACATTACTCAAGATCGGCAACGTTGATCTCCCTCCTGCCACCCTACTGACTCCATTAAGTGCCTTGGCTAATTTTTCTTGAATGATTTTAACCCTCATTTTCCTTCCTTCCTAAATATATTAATAATAGTAGTAATAAACCCTGTGGAAAATGTGCAAAACTCCTCCCCAACAGAGAATAACTTATGTGTAAAATCCCGTGTAAAACTTTCCACAATTTTGCACAATTCGTGGAAAACTAGCCCTCTAGTTGTGTAAAACCACTTTTTCCACAAATCTAAAAAACTTTTCCCACAATTAATCCACAGAGTTTTTCGCAAGTTTTCCCACAATTTTTCCACAAAATCTACCGAACAACCCGAACAATCAAATACCCGAACAAATGCTAAAACCCGAACATTAAAATACCCGAACAAGCTCAAAAAACCGAACACACTAGCATTAACAGGGGTCACTAGCTCCATACTATCCATAAATTTTCTCCCTCAGTGCCGCAATTTGATCGCGTAGCGTAAAATTCAGTTTCAAATCACCCTCAATTTTTTTAATCCCATGCATTACAGTTGTATGATCCTTCACTCCAACCTCCGCCGCAATTTTTGGCGTACTCATGCCGAGCTCCCGCGACAAAATATACATTGCCACCTGACGCGCGTTCTTAATATTCGCCACCCGACTCTTGCTGCACATTTCTTTTGGTGTTAGTTGATAAAACTTCGCCACCTTTTCCACCACTAACCTTGGCGACACTGTCTTTGACCGCATCCCTTTATTAGTGTTCACGTATCCCTCATTGATTACCTCAAGCGGAGTAATTCCTTTCAAGTCTGCCACCGCTAATAAATGATTAAACTCCCCCTCAAGATCGCGGATGTTAGTTTTCACGTTTTCCGCCAAATATTCGATCGCCTCATCTTCTATCTCTATTCCGCTAAACTCCGCCTTGGCTCGCAAAATCGCACATTTGTCTTCAAATTGTGGCAACTGCAAATCAAACGTCCCCGCCCACGACAAGCGTGAAGCCAAACGCTCGTCGATTTTTTTAATTTGATCCGGTAACCGATCTGATGTCACGATAATCTGTTTGTTCATCCCGTAGAGTTCATTAAATATATCGAAAAACTCCACTTGCGACGCGTCTTTTCCCATAATCATCTGAAAATCATCAATGATTAACACGTCTAGTGCTCGAAATCTTTGCCGAAACTCCGCCGTCGTTTTATTTTGTACTGCTTTAATAAAATCAGAATAAAACCCAGACACCGCCATATATTGGATTTTTATTTTCGCGTCTTTGGCGACTAGAGCGTTACCAATTGCGTGTACTAGGTGAGTTTTACCCAGTCCTGGCCCACCGTAAAGGAAGAACGGATTATATTTTTCACCTGGTTGATCTACAATGTTGCGCGCCACACTCACAGCCAAAATATTATTAGTGCCAGTTACAAAATTATCCAAATTATATTTTGGATTTAGCCCAGTCTGTAGACTATTTGGAGTTTTATTTTTTCTAACCAGGGAACTAACCCTCGCCGTCCCTCCAATCGCTGTTGGTGTGGATGTAATCTCCCCTGATCGCACTTTGGTCTTATTGTTACCCTGTACAATATATGACAATTGCTTTACTTCGACGTTGTTGTGGCTAAAAGCGGTCTTGAGTACTTCTGAATATTTTACTTGTAACTGTTTAATTTTAAAAACATTCGGCACTCCTACTGTCACCACCCCATCCTCGATCGATACTAGTTCAGTACCCGTAAACCAGGTTGAAAATTGTTCTCGCGGGATCACCTGCTCGACTTCGGCTAGAACATTTTTCCACACGCCAAACATAGACCCCTTTAACTCCTCCTTAACTTACTCCTATTATACCAAACCCCCTCCGACTTTTCCACAGTTTTACCCCAAAAACTCTCTTAAACCTGCTCTACCCCTGATAACAGAGGTAGAGTTTTCCACAAGTAACACCCCGTACCTGTAAAATATGTGGAAAACTTCTTGAAAAATCCTATAATATGGGTTATACTAGAAAAAGAATTTTAAATACATAGAAAGAATTATTTAATATGCCTAAACGAACTTATCAACCACATAAACGTCAACGCAAAGCTGAGCATGGCTTCATGAAGCGCAACAGCTCTAAAGCTGGCCAAAAAGTCCTCAAACGCCGCCGCATCAAAGGCCGCGCTCGTCTCAGCGCCTAGATCTGCTATAATATATTATATGCTATCACAAAAATACCGGTTCCATTCACGCGGAGGTGTCCGATATACCCTACAAAAAGGGAAGAACATTCGGACACCACTTTTGTCGCTGATTTATCATCCTAATTCTAGGGGTTATCAGCGCTTCGGTGTAGTAGTTTCCAAAAAAGTCCTCAAGTCCGCTGTCGGTCGCAATCGTATTCGTCGGCGAGTTTACGAAGCTATCCGTGCCGAACTCCCTAATTTTCCCCACCCTTACGACTGTCTATTTGTTATCTATAATAAATCTATCCTCCGCCTACCATTCTCTGAGCTTCGCACTTTGATCCATGATCTCTTACAACGCACTCTCGCCTAACAGATATATTGTCTTACGAACCTCAGGTATGCTATAATTAAACCATGTTTGAGTTGATTGATATGTTGATCGTTCGTCCGATCACAAATATTCTTTTCGTTATCTATGGTTTTGTCGGTGATTTTGGTCTCGCTATTATCCTCTTTACCTTGTTGGTGAAAGTTTTGCTTTGGCCACTTGTTAAGCGCCAGCTTCATCAAACTCGCATGATGCGCAAGATTCAACCCGAGCTTGCCGAAATCAAGAAAAACTGCAACGGCAATCGTCAATTAGAATCTCTACAGATGATGGATCTCTACAAACGCAACAACATCAAGCCTTTCCGTTCTATGTTGACCCTATTGATCCAACTCCCGATTTTTATCGCCCTCTATACTGCGGTTCGTGTCATGGTTCAGCCCACCCTCACTGACAATCTTACTATTCGCGCCTATCCCTTTGTACGCCAAATCGAGCGCGTCGAAAACGTCGTCCAGCTCCAGCAGCCTTATCTTTCATACCTCCAAACCATCCAAAACGTCCGCGGTGATTCTGCCTTGAATGATGAAGAGAAAAACTCCAAAATTGCCGCTTTACCATCTGTCACTTATGATTTTCACCCTAAGCTCTTTCATATCGTCAATCTCGACGTGAGGGCCGGCTTTACTACTATTAGTGGCCTTATTATCTTACTTTTTGCGATTACTTCTGCCTTCACTCAGTACTGGATTTCTCGCCAGCAGCTCCCCTCACAGAAATCCAAAAAATCCCGCACCTTCCGTCAAATCATGCGTGAAGCGGCTAATGGTAAGGAGCCTGATCAAAGCGAACTTAATGAAGTTATGTCTAGTCAAATGTCTAAAACTATGCCTATTATGATGTTACTTATTATGATTAATCTCCCCGGAGCCCTTGTATTTTATTATATGATCAGTAATCTCTTTACCGGTATTCAGCAACGCTACATCCTTTCCAAAAACGAATCTACCATGGAGATCGCCGCCGACAAGCGCGTTGTTCGCGAACTCAAACGTATCGAAGAGGGGCAAGTAGTTTCTGATTCCAAAACTTCATCAAATAAAAATTCCAACAAAAAGGTGACACATATCACCGCCAACAGCAAACGGCGTGGGTTTAAAAAACGTAAATAGGAGTTTTTATGAATAAAGATGAGTCAATTCGCTTTGCTACTAAATATCTCGAAGATCTATTATCATTTTTTGGAGTCAATGTTGCTATCACCTCAACTATTGATGATGAGGTGATCCAACTCTCGATCCCATCCACTTCTCTTAATTCTTTGCTTATTGGTCGAGAAGCCAACAATCTACGCGCCCTACAGCACATTGTTTCCATGGCTCTAGTAAGCCACGAAGCCGAGCTTACTCGGGTTAATGTTGACGTTGCTGACTACAAGCGTCAGCGTGCCGAACGTATCGCTGAGCAAGCTGAAGAATGGATTCGCGAAGTCCGCCAAACCGGCCACTCGCGTCGCCTTAATCTCAACGCGGCTGATCGACGCGTTGTTCACAAAGTTGCCCAAGATTATTCTGATGTCTCTACTCACTCTGAAGGGGAAGGACGTGATCGCGAATTGATTATTGAAAAAATCCCCCTCGACTAGCTGTACTAAAATCCCCAACAAAAATAGGAGCCCTCAGTAAGGGCTCCTATTTGCGGCTATCACTTCCTCTATTCAGTCTCCGCTTGTCCTACAATAATTACAAAATCCGCATTTCCTGCCCACACACTACCCGGTAACTCACTCGCCGATTTAGTTGTCGTCTGATACCGACTCTCCAGTGCTGTCTTTGTTCCTGCCATTTCTTCATTCAATATGTAAACACAATATTTTTCGGCACAAACTCCCGTTTCGGCGTCCCCCACATTACTCACCATAAAACCATCAGCTTCCAATTTAGCCTTTTCGGCGCCAGCCACGCCCGCGGTCTCGGTTCCGTTAAATACGACTATATCTGCACCTTCGCGCACTGCTGGGTTACTACTAAACATTTGATCAATGTAATTATGAATCTCTGTATAGTTATTCACCCCACTTGCAGGAACCACATAAGAAATTTTATTGCTCATCGCAGTCTTAACGTAATATTTGTTATTGTCATAATCCGCTAGGGGTACATTTCTAATTGTTGATGTGTCAAACCCAGACAAGAGTCTTACTCCCGCTTTAATATTGTCTGTGGAAAAGTTTGATCTTAAATTATCACCTAAAATATTTAGTAGCCCTAATGCTTCTCCTATACCTACCCCATTTTCCAACAACTTTTGCACGATGCCCTCTACGATTTTTTGCTGTGTGTTACCCCGCGTAAAATCGCCGCCCGTCGTACCATGCCGCGCTCTAGCTAAGCCTAGCGCCTGCTCACCATTTACCGTAATTGGTACCCCTGCCTTCGCCACCGCACCGGTATAATAATAATCATTAATATCCTCGTCAAGCGTTACCGTGATCCCGCCAATTGTATCAATAATACTGACGAGTGACCCCCAGTTTACATGCGCCCAATATTGAAAATCAATTCCAATAATCTCGCCGAGCTGCTCCGCTAAAGCTAGAGCCCCCGCCTCTTCGTTGTCTCCACCTTGATTATTACACCAAAACACTTCATTAATTTTACCCGCCGAACACGCCATTGATACCTTCAAGTCGCGTGGCAAACTTAGTAGCGCTACATCTTTAGTTTTTTGATCGAAACTGATCACCATAATTGAATCAGTTAACTGTGCTCCATCATGTGTACCTCCATGAGCGGACCCTGCCATATCATAACCTTCAGTTCCAAATATCAACACATTTGTCCGGCCATGCTCATCAGTTTCAAACGGTACCTCTTCCGACACTAGAGAATGAAATGCATCCCAAAGTCCCGAATTCCCATTTGTTAGCCGTGATATAATCGCATCCCCCCAAAAATACGCTACTGCTCCACCCACCACAAGTATTAACAATATGATTATTAATACTATTTTTTTCCAACGCTTCTTAGGCTTCTTATCACCTTTGCCTTTTTTCTGAGACTTTTTCTCTCCCCGCTTTGTTTTTGCGGCCTCTTCTTTATCTTCTCCGATTAATTCTTCATCTATCGATAACTCTTTTGCTTCTGTATTATCATCGAGCTGACCAAGCAGGGTCGACCAATCATTCGCATCTTCTGCCTCAAAAGTTTGCACCATATCAAAATCATAAGTCTTCTCGGGACTCAAAAAATCGTCTACTGCCGCTACCTTTATTCCATCAGTTGAACGCGGAACTGTTGCAGGCTTTTTCTGCCCACTAGAACTGTTTTTCTGTAGATTGTCTTGCACCTTAGCCCAACGCGTCGTACTGGTAGTACGTCGTGTATTTGCACCCTGCCGAGTTTGACCAGACGAACGTATAATCAGCCCATCGATCGATGTTCTACTCATTCAACTCCCATTTGACCTATTGATTCTTATAATCTATAATTTATTATAACATATGAAAGTTAAACTTACTAAAAAACAAGCGCTTATTATTGACTTTATTAACGATTACACAGAGTCGCATGGCGTGTCTCCCACATATCGTGAAATTATGACCGCCCTCGGGCTATCTTCGGTTTCTGCAGTAGCCGAACATATTGATAATCTCGTCGCCAAACGTGCCCTCAAAAAAATCCCAGGCGCTGCTCGCTCTCTCGAAGTTATCGATCTTACTCATCCAGAAACAGTTGAGTTATTTAAACATTATTTAATTACTGCCACACCCGAAGAAGCGGCCACATTGCAAGCTGCCGCCGATATTCTTGGCCTAGAGTTATGACAATAAGCACACTTGTAAAACATCTGCAAGCACAAGAGGGAACGAAAAACTCCCACTTTTGTATAATTTTCTTCAAAAGATCATACTTATGCTTGCTCTTTTTGAATTCCTTTTGTTATACTCCCAGCAAGCAGACCAAAGCGCGCCTTTGCTGCCTATGAAGCTTCAAACTATTTACTAACTCTAACGCTAAATTCACCGGAGGTTGACATGCGATATAACTTTGCTAAACTTAAATTAGGAGAAAAAGGCCATGACAAAAACAAACAGATCATATTCTAATACTAATGCTAAAAAAACTACCCCTTGGTACAAACGTTGGTGGTTTGTTACTTTGTTGGTGGTTATCTTGATTTCCGCTATCATTGCTCTTCTTGTATTGTTTTGTTATCCGGATGCTTCTCGTCCCAGCTCATCCCCAGATACTCCATATCAGACCACCCCTTCCCAATCTGATACCACATCTCCAAACGATCAGAATGTATCCGAACCTGCCAATAAAGTGTCACAATATGAGGCTGAAAATCCCAACCAGCTCCAGGAACTTACCGGCCTTATTGCCTACAAGGGTGTCAACGGTAAAATTCTGGCAATCTCGGTTGTAATTGATCAGTTTATCCAAAATGAAGATGGCCTCTGTATCCTCAAACTACATTCATTGGACTCCGATTATGGATATACTGCCTCTTCCGACATCGTTCCTGAGATGTCCACATCAATTTGTGAACCATTTGAAGTTGATATTTCTGCTTTTCCCGCAGGGAAGTACTCAATCGATATTGAGTTGGTTTCTAGTAATAAAAAAGGTAATATTCATGACGAGGTAGAACTATGACACTAAAAGATAGTCTGAACGATTTACGCAAATACCGCATACCTATATTTATGGTTTTTATTTTCTGTATGATGGCTACGTTTTCTTTCTTGGCTGCATCTAATATGGATCGCTCTGTTGCCACTAGTATGTCTGGTTTTAAAGCGGGCAATATCATTAGCGACGCAGTAATGGGGAATTACAACAGCATGTCTAAAGACGCTATCCAACAATTTCTCACTGCCAAAAATCCTTGCTCTAATCGTAACTATAATCAATATAAAAGCCTCAAAGCTCAGTATCCCAATACCGATTGGCATTGGGCAAACGATCACTTTGTCTGCCTCTCCGAGGAACGCTTTGGTGACGGTATAGAGGTTGGGTCGGGACAGACCGCAGCCGAAATTATTTATCAGGCCGCTCAAGATTATCGTATTAATCCCCAAGTTCTTATCGTTCTTCTCGAAAAAGAGCAAGGTTTAATTACGGATAGTTTTCCCAACTCTGTCCAATACCGTTCAGCTACAGGTTATGGTTGCCCCGACACGGCAGCGTGTAATACCAGATATTATGGTTTCAAAAACCAAGTCCGCAATGCTGCCGCACTTTTCCGCAATGTCTTAGATTATGGCTATTCCGTCTATCCAGAAAAGCGGCATGGAGTTTATGTGCGCTATAGCCCCAACGCTAGCTGTGGTAGCTCTGAGGTTTATATTGAGAACCGCGCCACGGCTGCTCTCTACCGCTATACTCCCTACCAACCCAACGCTGCTGCAATTGCTGCTAATTATGGCCAAGGTGACGTCTGCTCTGCCTACGGTAATCGCAACTTCTACCTTTACTTTAAAGACTGGTTTGGTAGTACTCAAATCGCTGTTGATGGCACAGAAATCGCTATTCCCGACGGTATTTATGGTTTGTCACCCAAAACCACCACCGGCACCACTATGGCGGTAGCGAAATCTGGCAAAGTCAATGATTCCAATATCCTCCTCAGCCAGACGAAGGGCTCCACTTCTAACCAATGGAAGTTCACTCGTGATTCAGCTACTGGATATTACACGATTATTAATGTTAATTCTGGGCTCGCTCTCGATCTTCACGGAGGTGTTCCTTCTACTGGTGCTAATATTAGTCTTTGGACGCCCAATAACACCTGTGCTCAAAGATGGCGTGTCTATCAAACTCCAGACAAATATCTAACTTTTGAGTCTGCCTGTTCTGGCGGTATGGTTCTTGACCGCTATGGCAACAATACACAAGATGGTACTAATATCCAACTTTGGACTGCAAGTGCCAACAATGATGCTCAAAAATGGGCTATCTACACTGGTCAATCTGTCCCCAATGGCATGTATGCTATTCAATCCAAAGCTATCCCGGGCGACAAAGTAGTTGATGTCTCCAACGGCGGCACCAATAATGGTACCAACCTCCAAATGTGGAGTTTTGATCATCAATCGATCGCTCAAAAGTGGGATCTAACTTATGATCCGTATACTGATAGCTATATTGTCACTAACCATGGTTCTAAAAAAGGACTCGATATCAACGGCGGCTATCTCAAAGCTGGCACCAATATCCACCTTTGGGATAAAAACGCCAGCTGTTCTCAGCGTTGGAAGCTTCTAGAATTAGAAAAAGGCTATTACAATTTAATGAACGCTTGTGACTATCGCTATGGTCTTGATGTCTTTGGTGGTAGCGCCAAGAACAACGGTGCTAATATCCAACTCTGGGACTTCAATACTACTGATGCTCAAAAATGGCAATTCCGCCAAATTCCTATGATTGACGACGGTGTATACAATATTGTCTCCGCCATTAATGATAATAAAGCTATGGACGTCTATGGTGCCCTTACCAACGTTGGAGCCAACGTGAATCTTTGGGATCGCAACTTTGACGTTGCTCAAGAATGGAAAATTACTTACAACTCCAGTAAGCAAGCCTACACCTTAACTAATCCTCACTCCAATAAAGTACTTTATCTTGCTGGCGCCAGAACAGGGGATGGTACTAATATTGAACTTGGCAATGCCGATGGTAGCTGTGCTCAATTTTGGAAACTCGAACAATATGCCGATTCTTCCTATTCTTTCGTTTCTACTTGTGCCCCTAGCAGTAGTATTGATCTCAATGGCGGTGCCACTCATAACGGTGCAAACATTAATCTTTGGGGATCAAACTCTACCTCGGCTCAACGTTGGTTCTTCCGCTCCACCCAAGCCGTCAATGATGGTACTTACGTGATTGTCTCCGCACTTAATGGTAATAAGGCCATAGATGTTTATGGTGGTAATGTTCACTCCAACGCCAATGTTAACCTTTGGGATCGCAACGGGACCATCGCTCAAAAGTGGAAAATCACCTACAACCCCGAAAAACGCGCCTATAGCTTAGTTAACCCCACTTCTGGGAGAGCGCTCTATCTTGCTGGTGCTAAAACCACAAATGGTACCAATATCCAACTCGGCAACCTCGATAGTACCTGTGCTTCCTATTGGAAAATTAATCGCAGCGTAGACTCATCCATTATGCTCCTTTCTGCCTGTGCTTCAAATCGTGCCCTTGATCTCAACGGTGGCGGCACTGCCAACGGCAGCAATATTAACCTTTGGGAGGCCAATTACACCGGAGCTCAAAAATGGTATCTACACTAGATAGGGAATCAGTATAATATATGTCACCGCGTAAACCCCATCAACCACCCACTATTCTTCCACCCACTGCCCCCCTCATCTCAATCCTCGTTCCTATATATAATGTTGAGCGTTATCTACGTCAATGTCTTGATAGCATCTGTCGGCA
>CANBER010000003.1 GCA_947367795.1 uncultured Candidatus Saccharibacteria bacterium | reverse complement strand
GACAAACCCAACTCCGGCTACGGTGACAGTATGAACCAAGGCCTCAAAACCGCCCGTGGCAAATACATCGGCATCGTTGAATCTGACGACTGGGTGGATCAGGAGGCGTTTCAACGCCTCCTCCACCTCGCCGAACAACACCGCGCAGATATCGTCAAAGCCAATCACTACACGGAACAACACGGCAAATCGCACCTTACCCAAGAAATTACTTCTTCAAGCCCTAGCAACTATTACGAAGTCTTTCGGTATGCTCCAGCCATTTGGTCTATGATCTACCGCCGCGATTTTCTTACTAAGAATTCCATTGACTTCCTGCCTACTCCTGGCGCCTCTTATCAGGACCTAAGTTTTAACTTCAAAGTTTGGGCTACAGCTGAACGTGCTGTACTAACCACCGAAGCTTACTTACACTACCGCCTAGACAATCCCAACTCTTCTGTTAATAACCCGGGCAAAGTCAATTGTGTCGTTGAAGAATATGCTGAAATCACTAAATATCTTCAAGATCATCAACTACTAGACCAATTTGGCCATATTATGGCGGCCGCCAAGTTTCGCAACTATCATTGGAATTTGCAACGTCTCGCAGCTCCCTTAGCGCGCAACTTCTATCAAACCATGTGTTCTGAGCTCACAGCAGCTCATCAAGCGGGGTTGTTACTTCCCACGGACTTTAGTACCAATCATTGGCTAGCCTTACGCTTAATTTTGCAACATCCTCAACTTGCATACTGTATCCTTCGGGCGCGGAGCCGTATTCATCATCAATCCTGCCTTTAGTGTGTTATAATAATACATAGTTATGGGAATTCCGCATATTTTCTGCCACAAAAACCGTATTTTGTTGGGCGAGCTCATCAAGACAGACTTTAAACTGCGCTACCAAGGCTCCGTTTTGGGTTACCTTTGGGCAATCCTACGTCCACTCCTTATGTTCGCCATTTTGTATATTGTTTTTGCTAAAATCCTGCGTTTTGGCGACGGGATTCCGCACTATCCTGTGTATTTGCTTACTGGTACTGTCCTTTGGAACTTCTTTACCGAGTGCACCGGTCAAGGCATTCAGTCTATAGTGATGCGCGGCGAACTCTTACGCAAAATCAGCTTTCCCAAATACATCGTTGTTCTTGCCGCTACTGCTACCGCCTTAATTAATCTCGCCATTAATCTCTGTGTGATCCTTATCTTTGCGCTGATTAATGGCGTCAGTCCTAGCTGGTCTTGGCTGCTTGTGCCTTTTTCTGTCGTTGAGCTCTACGCCTTTTCGCTAGGGATATCCTTCCTCCTGGGTGCAATCAATGTCAAATATCGCGACATCACTTCAATCTGGGATGTCTTAATTCAAGCCCTCTTCTATGCTATCCCGATCATTTATCCACTAAGCATGGTTATTGAGTCTGGTAGCTATGGCATGCTCGCTGCTCAAGTTATTATGTTGAATCCCATCGCTCAAGTTATCCAAGACGTCCGCCATAATCTTATTACTTCTCAGGCCGTTACGACTTGGGAAGTAGTACCGGGCTGGTATGGACTTATTCCTATCCTCCTAGTCATCCTAGTTCTCGTTCTCGCCACTCTCTTTTTCCGTAAACGCTCTAAACGCTTTGCTGAGGAGGTCTAATGTCCAAATTACCACGCTGCATCCACAAATCTCACAAATCTACGCCTTCTTCCGATCAGGCATATGCTATTCGCGTACATGACTTACATAAGAGCTTCCGTTTACCAACTGAGCGCGCCGCCGGTCTCAAACAGGCGATCTTCAACTGGCTCAAAGGGGTCAAGGGCTATACTGAACAGCAAGTTTTGCGTGGTGTTAGTTTTGATATTCGACCGGGGGAGTTTGTCGGTATTGTTGGTCGCAATGGCTCTGGTAAATCTACCCTCCTCAAATGCCTCGCCCAGATCTATTATCCAGAGCAGGGAAGTATTACGGTCAACGGTACCTTGGTTCCGTTCATCGAGCTGGGTGTGGGATTCAATCCCGAGCTCACTGGTCGCGAAAACGTTTATTTAAATGGCGCACTCCTAGGATTTTCTCATAAGGAAATGGACGCCATGTATGATGAAATTGTCCATTTTGCCGAGCTTGAGCCGTTTATGGACGCTAAACTCAAAAACTATTCTTCGGGCATGCAAGTGCGCCTAGCTTTTTCGATTGCTATTCGTGCTCGCGGTGACATTTTAATTCTCGACGAAGTACTCGCGGTTGGTGACGCTGCCTTCCAGGAGAAATGCAACGATTATTTTGCTAGTCTGCACGGCGAACAAACGGTCATTCTGGTGACACATTCCATGGAAAACGTCCGTCGTTTCTGTGACCGCGCCATCTTAATCGAAAACGGTAAAGTTGCTGTCGAAGGTAAACCCGATGTTGTTGCTACGGCTTATAATAACTTATGGAAAAAGGAGGATTAATGGATCCAGACATTTTAATTGTTGGTGCTGGTCTCTTTGGGCTCACCATGGCTGAGCGTCTTGCCAATGTTTGCGGTAAACGTGTGCTAATTATTGATAAGCGCGATCACATCGGCGGTAACTGCTATTCTGAATTTGATTCCGCCACCGGTATCGAATGTCATAAATACGGTGCCCACCTCTTCCATACTTCCGACGAAGAAGTCTGGCAATATGTTAATCGCTTTACGAAGTTTACCCCCTACATCCATAAGGTTTACACCACGCATGACGGTGAAGTTTATCCTCTTCCTATTAACCTTGGCACCATCAACCAATTCTTCCACGCCGCCTATACTCCCGACGCTGCCAGGCAGTTGATCGCCGAGCAATCCGCCAGCGCCCCTACGCAACCGACAAACCTCGTCGAGCAAGGCATTTCGCTAATTGGGCGCCCACTTTTCGACGCTTTCATCAAAAACTATACCGCCAAACAGTGGCAAACTCCCGCCGAAGAGCTTTCCCCCGACATCATCAAGCGCCTCCCTGTCCGCTATAATTACGACAATCGTTATTTCAATAATACTCACGAAGGTTTACCGCTCGAAGGTTATGAAGCCTGGTTCCAAAACATGCTTGATAGTTGTGGCGATAAAGTTACTGTCCGGCTCTCCACTGACTACTTTACCGATCCAGAAATCCAAACTCTCCGCGAGACTGGCATTCTCACGGTCTATACTGGTCCGATTGACCAATTCTACGATTATCAGTTTGGCGAGCTTAGCTGGCGTAGTTTAGACCTCGTCAAAGAAGTCCTGGACGTTGATGATTTTCAGGGCTGTCCCGTCATGAATTATGCTGATCTTGAGCCTAAATATACTCGCATCCACGAGTTTAAACATTTCCATCCCGAACGCACTAATGATGCCTATGCCCCAGGATCCGGGAAGACCGTGATCGTACGTGAATACAGCAAAACCTGGCACCGCGGCGATGAGCCGTATTATCCAGTTAATACCACTGAAGATCGTACGAAACTTGCCAAATATCAAGAGCTCGTTGCACGCGATGGCAATATTATTTTCGGTGGTCGCCTTGGTGAATATGCGTATTTTGATATGGACAAGACTATTGCCTCTGCTCTGAGCGCCTTTGCTGATTTGCAACCCAAACTGAGCCAACTTATCGAGTCATGACCTCATGCCGCTCCGCTTCTCGCGATTCTGGCCCGCTCGTCTCTGTGATTGTGCCGGTTTATAATACTTCTGCCACTCTAGAGCAATGTGTTGCGAGCATCCTCTCCCAAACTTATGCCCACCTTGAAATCATCTTGATCGATGACGGTTCTACTGACGGCAGCTCCGCACTCGTTGACAAATTATCCCGTTCCGACCGGCGCTTCCAGGTTATTCATCAAGCCAACCAAGGTCTTTCCGTCGCTCGCAACATCGGCCTCACTCATGCTGCTGGCGATTTTGTTACTTTCGTAGATTCTGATGATACGATCGAACCAGGCCTGATCGACGCCCTGGTCCATCAAGCTATCACCGATCGTACCAAAATCGCCATCGCCAGCTTCGCTCGGATCTTTCCCGACGGCCACCGCCAAGATTTTTGCCCCCCCTCTGATCCCTCCGTCCTCAGCCGCGAGAACTGTCTCACACGTATGCTGTGTGAAGACGGCTTCACTATGTCCGCCTGGGGCAAACTCTATTCCCGTGACCTCTTTGACCATGTCGAGTTTCCTCCCCACCAGCTCTACGAAGACGTTGGTACGACTTATCGCTTGATTTTACAATGCGACCGCATCAGTTTTCTCCCGCTCGCCCTTTACAATTACTATCAAAATTCCACCTCCATCATTCATCAAGCTTTTTGCAAAGACAAGCTTAGTCTAATTGCGCTCACCGATCAAATGTGCGATGACCTTACTGCCCAGCTCGTCCAGTCCGGATCATCCTCTCTTTCTAGTGACGCCGAGATCCTCGCTCTCTCCGACGCTATTCGTAAGCGCCGCGTCCACGCCCGCCTCAGTATATTACGCCAGATCGTTCTTACCCCGCACTATTGCAAAAACCCCCATACTCGCGAGCTCGTAACCTATATTCGCACTCACGCTGACGACGTCTTAGAGAACCCCCTCAGCACTCCCCGTGATCGTCTCGCGATCTACAGTCTCCGTCTCGGCTTACCGGCCTTTCGCCTGGCTTGGCAGCTTTACGGTCATCTTCGGTAGGCAGGGAAATACCGCACTATACTTCCACCCCACTTTTGCGTAAGTAATTAATCGTATCTTGCATCATTTCCTCAATTGTGTGTTCTGTATGCCAGCCCAGCTCCGCATTCGCTTTGCTCGGATCTGCATAAAACTCCGCCAAATCCCCCGGTCTTCTCGCAACCACTTTATGTGGCAGTGCAACTCCCGCCGCCTCCGAAAACGCCTTCACCATCTCTAGGACCGAAGTTCCTTTTCCCGACCCCAAATTATAAATTTGTACACGCTCTCCGCCATCCAATTTCTGCATCGCTGCCACGTGCCCTCTAGCCAAATCTACCACGTGAATATAATCTCGCACCGCCGTCCCATCGTTAGTCTCATAGTCATTCCCGTAGATCGACAGCTCCGGAATCTCTCCTGCCACCACCTTCATTATAATTGGCATCAAATTATTCGGCCGCCCGTTCGGATCCTCTCCCAGCAACCCAGATTTATGCGCTCCAATCGGATTAAAATACCTCAAAATCGTCACCCGAAAATCCGCATCACTCCTTGCCGCATCCTTCAGCATCTCTTCAATAAAATATTTCGTCCTGCCATATGGGCTGGACAGCTCCCGCCCCGCCGGCATCTCTTCAGTATAGCGCACCTCTCCCGGATCCCCGTACACGGTCGCCGACGAGGAAAACACCATCTTATGCACCCCATATTCTTGCATACACTCCAGTAGATTGATCGTCCCGCCCACATTATTTTCATAATACCGCAGTGGCTCCTCTACCGACTCCCCCACAGCCTTCAGCCCAGCAAAATGCATCACTGTCCCAAATCCCCCCTCAGCCATCACTTTTGCAAGTGCCTCCGCGTCTCTCAGGTCCACCTCATGAAAATTTGGTTTTACTCCTGTAATCTCCTCAATTCGTTCCAGCACCCCTGCCTTACTATTATACAGATTATCCAAAATTTCCACTTCATAGCCCGCATCAATCAGCTCCACGGCCGTATGTGAACCAATATACCCCGTTCCACCCGTAATCAAAATCTTCTCTTTCATCTGTCCTCCGTTCTTCTCTCCATTTTACCACACTCCGACTTTTCCACAAGCACTACTCTTCACATATCAAAATCATATTATTATGATATACAATAGATATACAAAGCCCCGCCCATTCCTCGACTTTTCCACAGGCCACGCCGTATTCTAAACTTATGTGCTATAATATCTTACATGAAGAGAGATTTTGGGCTAATTTTCCACTTTTTTCTGATTTTTAGCGATGCTTGTGCCATCTTGCTCTCCTTTTTGGTGGCTTATCTCGTCCGTACCCATCTCGATCAACGTCCCTTTTATTTCGAATCTGCTCCTCTCGAGTTTGTTGCTTCCACCCTTTTTCTCATTCCAATCTTTCTCATCGTCTTAGCGGCCTTTGGTCTATACAAAAAGTCCATTTTCTTTTATAACAAGCGCCTTCCCGAGATCGGTCGCCTCTTTTTAGCTTCTATCGTCGGCATGATGGCTATTATTAGCTACGACTTTTTCTTCGATACTGATCTTTTCCCAGTACGCGTTATGGCCTTTTATGCCGTCCTCTCTTGTTTTCTCTTCCTTTGCCTCTTTCGCGGAATCGTCCGTAGCATGCGTAGCTACATTCTCAAAACCCGCCGTGCCACTCTCCGCGCTGTCATTATTGGCAATAGCAAAAACACCGAATTTCTCGCCGATTATATTTCCGCCTTTCCCGAATCCGGCTTCTCGCTCGCCGGGGTGGTTGCCAGTTCCAAATATATTCCCAAAGACCTCCGCCGCAAACAATATTCCTCCCTCAAAGATGCCTTGAAACGTTCCTATCCTGACGTAATTTTTCAGACCGATGATCGTCATACTGACTACGTCTATCGGCAAGCTATCAATCGTCATCTCCTCTACTATTTTGTCCCATCTTCTGCCATGCTGACCTCCCAAATGGGCGAGCTCGAGCTTGTCGGTGACACTCCCGCCATCCTTGTCAACGTCACTCCTCTCGCCGGCAGCGCCAAAATTGCCAAACGCCTCTGCGATATTGTTATCGGCTCTCTCGCCCTCCTCCTTACCGCTATTCCTATGCTTATTATTTGGTGTCTACAGAAGCTCTCCGACCCCAGTGCACCAGCGATCTATGTGGATACTCGCCTTTCGCGTTACAATCGTCGCGTCAAAATTTACAAATTCCGTTCCATGAAGCCCGAATATTCTGGCATTACTCCCGAAGAGGCTTTCACTAAGATGGGCAAGCCTCAGCTCATCAAAAAATACCGTGAAGGCGGCGACATGATCCCTAACGATCCCCGTATTACTAAACTCGGTCACTTTCTCCGCGCCACCTCACTCGACGAACTTCCGCAGCTCTTTAACGTAATCAAGGGCGACATTTCTCTTGTCGGCCCCCGTGCTCTCGTCCCCGGCGAACTCCGCCACTATGGCGACCGTTCGCTGCTGCTTTCTGTCAAATCCGGTCTCACCGGACTCGCTCAAGTTTCTGGCCGCCGCGACATTTCTTTCGAAGAACGTCGCGCCCTTGACCTCTATTACATCCAGAATTGGTCGCTCGGACTCGATTTTCGTATCATGTTCCGTACTCTCGGAGCCGTGCTTTTTCGTAAAGGAGCCAAATAGTGTCTCGCATTGCTCTAGTCTGCGACTGGCTAACCACACCGGGCGGAGCCGAAAAAGTCCTCCTTGAGCTCCACCGCATGTATCCCGACGCCCCAATTTACACTTCTCAATACCGTGAGCAGGGAATTGATTGGTTCAAGGATGCCACGATCCACACCGGTTGGCTCAATTTTTTCCCGGCTGGCTTACGCAAAATTCTCGGACCCTTGCGACAAATCTACTTTTCCCACCTCGACCTCTCTAGTTACGACCTTGTCATCTCCGTAACTGGCGCCGAGGCCAAATCCGTCAAGACCCACCGTACTCGAACTTGTACAGAGTGTACAAGTTCAAAAGCCTATCACCTCTGTTATTGTCACGTCCCAACTCAGTATTACTGGCACTTGTACGATCAATATCTGGAAAATCCTGGTTTCGGCCTTCTGAATCCCATCGTTCGCTTTTTCCTCAAACTTTTCGTTCGCCCTCTACGACGCGCCGATTTCCGCGCCGCCGAGCGCCCAGATCAATTCGTCACCATTTCTCGATATGCTGCTGCCCAGATCAAGCAGTACTATCACCGTGAAGCCAAAATCATCCATCCGCCCGTCGATCTCCAAAAGTTTTCCACCGACTTTTCCACCACATCACAGGAGTTTTCCACCGAGCTTTCCACTCAACCCCACAGTTTATCCACCAAAACACGCGACTTTTCCACAACTTTTCCACAATCAACGCTTTCTCGTGATGAAATCTCTCAATCCTTTGTTATCTCTTGCCGCCAAGCCACTTGGAAGCGCATCGATCTCGCCATTACGGCCTGCCTCGCCACCCATCAATCCCTCCTTGTCATTGGGGATGGTCCCGAACATGACCGACTAGTCGCTCTTGCTGCCGGTTCACCCCTGATCCATTTTTTACCTTGGCTCAGCAGCGACGAGCTCGCCCGCTACCTTCAGGCCGCCAAAGCCTACCTCTTTCCCAGCCTCGAACCTTTCGGTATTGCTGCTGTTGAAGCCCTTGCCGCCGGCTGCCCAGTGATTGCTTACGCCGACGGTGGTAGCCGCGATTTTATTCGTCCTGGTGAGAATGGCCTCCTTTTCTCTGAGCAGACTACCGACTCTCTCGTCCGTGCTATCCGTAAGTTCTCCCATCACACTTTTGATCGTGCCGCCGTCCGTGCTTCCGCTCAAGCCTTCAGCCTCGAAGCTTTCCGTTCCAAGGTCTCTCATCTCGTCGATCATTGCCTGACCTCTTCCGCCAATTCGCCTTCTTCTCGCCAAACTTCACCCCATACCAGGGAATCATCATGAAGCCCACCTCCCCGCTCCCCCGCCTCCTCCGGCGTTGTATCTTCATTCTGCTCTATCTTCTCCCTGCCGTACTCTTCTGTTCCTATCATCCCGTGATCCGTCTCGGCAGCAACGCTTCCATGAACTTCGAGCTCTCCCTCCCCCTCATTTGGCTGATAATATTCGATCTCGCTGCCGCCACAGGACTGTTTTATCTCGGCAGCAAAAACCCCTATCGCAGATCAAACACACGTGCAGCACAACCCCCAAACCCCCTGCGGCTCAGCACGAGCTCCGACCAGAACCGTCTTCAGACTAAACAATTTCCTGGTATTAGCGACCGCAAGTTCTTCCTCTTCGCTCTTTTCCCGCTCTTTGCTACTATCTCAATTTTTTGGTCACCCAACCCCATCCGTGGTATTCTCACAGCCGGCATTATCTGGTTAATTTTCTTTGCTGTATTTGCGCTTATTTATCTCATACCTCTCTTTTCTCCACCTCAGGACTTCCGTCGCAATATATTGATTTCTCTTTTGCTTAGTACGGCCTTAGTTTGTCTCTTTTGTTGGATTCAATGTTTTCTTGACCTCTGTGGACTGTCGCGTGATGCTACTTTGCTGTGTTTGGGCTGTACATATCGTTCTTTTGGTTTTCCTCATCCCTCCGGCCTTGCGATCGAACCGCAGTTTATGGGGAATCTCCTTCTAGCGCCCACCCTTACAGCCCTCTATCTTTTAGTCTTCCGCCGCCCCAAGTCCCGCCGCACTCGTTTCGCCCTTCTCAGTCTCGCCTGTTTCTTTTCCGCTACTCTATTCCTTACTTTTTCTCGCGGAGCCATTTATGCCTATATCATTGCCCTCATCATTATATTGAGCTTTGCTCTTTTCCGCTCTTCTCCTCACCGCAGTCTGAGTCTCATCCTCATACCGCTGATCACTTTTCTCTCTACTCTTGTTGCACAGGGAACCTTCGCCGCCCTCAGTCCCACGCCCGACACTTTTATTTCTGGCATTACTAAATCTCTCCACCAGCTCAGTCTCGGACTCGTCGATCTCCGCCCTGCTACTTCTACCCCCAACGATAGCACCCCACTGCCCCCAGAGACATCATCCGCCCCCACATCGGCCAGCAGTGCCGTCACGCCTCCAGATTCCCAAGCCCAGGCAACCCCACCCGCATCCACCTTCGACGGCTACGTCGCAGAGTCTACCAATATCCGCCTCGACCTCAACGCCACTGCCATCGATACCTGGCTCTCCTCCCCGCGCAATATTGCTATTGGTGTCGGCCTCGGAGGTGCCGGCACTGTCATGCACGCGCTCTACCCCGACCGTGTCACCTCTCCCAAAGAAATTGTCCAAAACCAAGCTTTTAGCCTCCTAGTCGAGCTTGGCCTGATTGGTATCTTCCTAGCTCTCTTTGGTCTCATTATAGCCTTTTTTGCCCCATTTTTGCCTCGTTGGCTGATCGGTTCTCGTGAGGACCGCTCTCGCTCCTTCTGGTTCCACCCCGCCCTTTCTCTTCTAGTGTGCGTTATCTGCGCCTATCTCATTACTCTTAACTTTTTTTCCGGCCTCCCCAACGCTCTCCACATCTATCTCCTCCCCCCGCTTCTTTACCTTATTTTCTCCGATCATATAGCATCAGCTAAGCATAAAACCCCAAAAACTCGCTAAAATCCCCCAAAAGTCTTGTTTTTGTCGAAATTCCGTGCTACAATAGACACACATCGCGGGATAGAGCAGCCTGGTAGCTCGTTTGGCTCATAACCAAAAGGTCGTTGGTTCAAATCCAACTCCCGCAACCAAAATGGAACCGTATATCGCCCCCCCGATTGCGGTTCCATTTTGATTCCCCCACTGTTATCTATACGACAAGAGGATATCGCTTGACAAAAATAAAAGTCTATGATAAAATGCAAACATAAGGTAGTGTATCTTAGTATCTTTTTAGATTGCTCTCTAGGTGGTAAAAAGGGTATTGTTTAGACAATGGCTTTCTTACCACCTAGAAGGTGAGTAGAAGGAGGAAAAATGATGTTAATTTCTGCTTTATCTGAAATCGATGACCTGTTGGAAGGATGCCGTGCAGTAGCGACCAGCAAACCGACCGCCGGAGAAGGATTCTACGAGGTCAAACGTCAGCAATTTCGCTTCCCCGACGGGATCATCCAACCTCGCGAGTACATCGACAAAAAACATGCCAGTGTCGTAGCACCCGTTACCAGTGAAGGGAATTTTGTGTTCGTTATTCAGCCTGTCAGCCTGTCAAGGGAAGGATCACTGATTGAGTTTCCGGCCGGTTATTGGGAAATTCAGGAAGACGGCGTTGAGGCAGGGAAACGTGAGCTGGCAGAAGAAACTGGCTACACGACCTCCAAAACTCTGATCCATACCGGATTCCATTATCAGGATCCAGGTAGTATTCGGCAGACCGTCGATACTTACGTTGCAATTGACTGTCAGAAAACCCAGTCGCAGAAGCTCGATAGAGGTGAATACGTCAAGTATATTGAGGTACCGCTGGATATCGTTGATCAGATGATCTCGCACAACTACTTCAAAGATGCCAATACATTTATCGCACTTTTCAAAGCCCTGCGGATCCTGGACCATCGTGCTGTATGACCAGTCCCTGAAATCATCCGTAAGAGTATGGTACTGTCAGCCCCGTGAACTAAGATTTACGGGGCTATCTTTATTCCTCTCCACTATGCTCACAGCAAGTATGTCTTGCCCATTTCTCCTAAATCTTCCATAATATCTCCACAAAACCCGAACAGTATTGCTTCCACTTTTCCACACCATGTGAATAATTCTGCATTTGATCTTGCATATTATTCACTCTTTTCTCAAAAATTGCCACACATTTCCGAGCCTCGACGCAGTACTGGCCGCAGTAGGAGCTCCCGTGTTCTGCCGCGAGGAATGGACACTCGGCGCTTCCAAACTTGCAGAATACCGCGCCTACTGCCTTTATGGCGAGACGCTGGCTGTGAGCGTTGGCCCGTGCGAAGTTGGCAAGTTTATTCTCGCCGACGTCATCAAGTAACCGTCAACCACCCCCAGTGCACCGCACTGGGGATTTCCTTTGCCTAAACTCAAAATGCCACCCCCGTCACGAGGCGGCATCTTTTTGTATCGGCTACTCTTCCGCCCCGCTCATATCTTCTTTATCGTCCACTGGCACTACTTTATCAAGCCCTTCCGCTGGTTGCTCCTCGGCGTTCTCATCTGTCTTTTCTACTGCTTCCGGTACTTCGTCGGCTTCGCTCAGGGCATTCAGTAGGGAATCTTCCGCATTCTTGCGTTTCTTTTTTTCAGGAGCCTTGGCCAGCTCAATATCAATGTCATATCCTGTCAATTTTGATGCCAAGCGCACATTTTGACCTTGTCGCCCAATTGCGATTGACTGCTGATCTTCAGTAACATAAACTTTGGCCTTCTTGCCGTCCAGCTCCACCTTGACCACTTCGGCCGGACTCAAGGCTTCGCGGATATATTCTGATGGATTGTCGCTCCAGTTGATAATATCGATTTTTTCCCGATCGCCAATTTCGTTCATGATGGCCTGCACCCGCATACCACGTCCACCCACGAAAGTTCCTACCGGGTCCACCCCAGGCACGGTTGACATTACAGCGATCTTCGTGCGTCGTCCGGCTTCGCGCGCAATCCCTCGGATCTCCACCGAGCCATTTTCCAGCTCCGGCACTTCTTGTCGGAAGAGATATTCAATAAACTCCGCATTCCCCCGCGACAAAATCAACTGCGCCCGTGCGTCATCGTGCTCGACTCCCTTGATATAGACCTTGATCCGCTCACCCACGGTATAATACTCACCGTCAATCTGCTCACTACGCGGCATAATTCCTGTAGCCTTGCCTAGATCAATCCTGACCACTCTCGGCTCCACCCTTGAAACCATCCCTGTCATCACAGTGCCAATCTTATCCTCAAACGCCGTCAAAACCGCATCCCGCTCTGCCTCACGCAGTCTAGAAATCACCACTTGTTTTGCTGTCATAGCAGCTACGCGACCAAAATCCTTTACCTCCTCTGATTCTTCCACTGTATCACCAATCTCAGCATCGGTCTTCAGCTCCCGCGCCTCTTTCAATGGAATCTCGGTCGCGGGATTATAAGCCACATCGTCTTCAATCACCTCACGACTAATATATACGGTCGCCTTGCCCGTCTTCGTATCCAGCAAAGCACGCACGTTCATGTCCTTATCGCCATTATCTTTGCGCCAAGCCGCCGCAATCGCCATCTGTACCACATCGAGTACCGTATCTTCTGGCAGCCCCTTTTCTTCGGCTATTACCGAAACCATCGCGCTCATCTGTTTGAGATCCAAACCTTCCATTTTTCTCCTTTCTCGGTTAGTAAACTAAAAACCGCCCCTCTCCGGGTCGGTCAATCTCTGTATACCCCTATTCTAGCGCACCATTTTCTCTGTGTCAAGCAATTTCCTCATTATAATCCCTTGTATATCATTTTCATATACAAGTCATATACAAACGATATACTTTTAAATCACAATTCTCTCTGTGCCCTCCACGATTCTTTCTACCGTTTTAATAGTATCCTCGTTGATGCGCGCATTTATGTCATCGTGTTTTGGATAAATATCCCTCGGAAAATCACCGTATTCACCATAAGCTAAGCGCAAAAACGCCTCTGGCCGATGGGCTGCTGACATCTGGTATCCGCAAAAGCTCATCTTCCGTAAAGGATAGATCATATCAAACTCCATCACTCTGGTCCTGGCATTCGGCAAACTATATTCCAGACCCCGCACGACCGTTGATTTTCGTCTTAGCTGTAAGTTACCCCTCTGCATCAACGATGTTAATCCACAGCGCTCTGGCACTTTTCGGATATCCGTCACTGTTTTGAGTAAATTCTGCAAATAAACCACCTCCTCAAACAGCACCTCACGTGCTTCGCATGTTGCGCTTTGGGCTTGTTTTAGCTCGTCGTGTAGCTTGGCAATCTCCTCGTCCTGAACTTTGGCGCGGTATTTTAGCACTCTTGAACTGCAGAGGATAGCGAACAGGGAAGAAAAGGATCTTCTTCTCTTGAGCGACGCAAGCAGCAAGGGTGACATTCTGGCACTCTTGACATTCGTCTGCCAATTTGCTACAATTAACTTAATTAGCACTCTTGACAACAGACTGCTAATGATATATCATAGAAATAAGAATTGTTTATTTAAAATGCGATCATCGGCGTCTAGGCTATTGTTCTTTCTCGAGAGCATTCGCGACCAACGGGGAGCGAGCTGAGCAACCGAGCCCCGTAACGACGGGCGCGAGGGCGGCGTCTCTCGAAAAGAATGATAGCCCAGACGTCTTTGTTCGCATATTAAAGAAAGGAAAATATTATGTCAAAAATCATCGGTATCGATCTCGGCACCACCAACAGCGCCTTCGCTTACATGGTGGCCGGCAAGCCCGAGGTCATCACCAACAGCGAAGGTGACCGCACAACCCCTAGCGTTGTCGCCGTCACGAAGAAAGGCGACCGTCTTGTCGGTAAAGTCGCTCAGCGTCAGCGTGTCACTAATCCTAAGAACACTATCTACGGCATCAAGCGTCTGATCGGCCGCAAATTCGACGACAAAGAAGTCCAACGCGACCTTGACATTATGCCTTATAAAATCGTCAAAAAAGGCAACGGCGTCGCTGTCGAGATGGACGGCAAGGAATACACTCCAGAGGAAATTTCCGCTATGGTTCTCAGCAAAATCAAAGCTGACGCCGAAGCTTTCCTTGGCGAACCTGTCACTGAAGCTATTATTACTGTTCCAGCTTACTTCGACGACTCTCAGCGCCAAGCCACCAAAGACGCCGGCAAAATCGCTGGGCTCGAAGTTAAACGCATTATCAATGAGCCGACTGCAGCTGCCCTAGCTTATGGTCTTGAGAACAAAAAGGACCAACAGATTGCCGTCTTCGACCTTGGTGGCGGTACTTTCGATGTTTCCATCCTTGAACTCGGTGACGGTGTCTTCGAAGTCAAATCTACCAACGGTGATACTCACCTTGGTGGTGAAGATTTCGACAATATTATCGTCAATTTCTTGCTCGATGAATTCAAGAAAGAATCCGGCATCGATATCAAAGACGACGCCGCCGCTATGCAACGCGTCAAAGACGAAGCTGAGAAAGCTAAGAAAGAGCTCAGTAGCGCCAAAGAAGTCGAGATCAATCTCCCATTCCTTACCGCCGATGCGGATGGCCCCAAGCACTTCGAGTACACTTTGACTCGCGCCAAACTCGAAGAGCTGGTCAAGCCGCTTCTTGAGCGCCTCGCTGGTCCAGTCGAGAAGGCCTTGAAGGATGCTAAGCTCAGCGCCAAAGATATCGACGAAGTCGTCATGGTCGGTGGTATGACCCGCATGCCCGCCGTCGTCGAAGAGGTCAAAAAGATCTTCGGTAAAGACCCCATGCAGGGCGTCAATCCCGACGAAGTCGTTGCTGTCGGTGCCGCCATTCAAGGTGGAGTCTTGCAGGGCGATGTGAAAGATGTTCTGCTGCTTGACGTTACACCGCTTTCTCTCGGTATCGAGACCATGGGCGGCGTCAGCACCAAGCTGATCGAGCGCAACACTACTATCCCGACCTCGAAGTCTGAAGTTTTCTCCACCGCCGCTGATAATCAGCCGCAGGTCGAGATCCACGTCCTTCAAGGCGAGCGCGAGATGGCTGCCGACAACAAATCCCTCGGCCGTTTCATCCTCGATGGTATCGCACCTGCTCCCCGCGGCGTCCCTCAGATTGAAGTTACCTTCAATATCGACGCTAACGGTATCCTGAACGTCACCGCCAAGGACAAGGGAACTGGCAAAGAGCAATCTATTACCATCCAGAACTCTGGCAACATGAGCAAGGAAGATATCGAAAAAGCTCAGCGTGAAGCCGAAGCTCACGCCGACGAAGATAAGAAAAAGCGTGAAGCCATCGACGCTAAGAATCAGCTCGAAAACGCTATCTACCAAGCCGAAAAAATGCCGGATGAGTACAAGGACAAGATCTCCGAAGACGATGTCAAGGCTATCAAAGACGCTGTCGAAGAAGCCAAGAAGGTCTTGAATGACACCAGTGCCGACAAAGATCAGCTCGAGGCCGCCCAAAAGACCTTAAGCAGTGTCCTTATGCCGATCGGCGCCAAGCTCTATCAGACCACTGATGCTGGCAAGCCCGCCGACGACGCAAGTGCCGCCTCGTCCGATGAGGATGGCGACGCCGTCGAAGGCGAAGTCGTCGACAAGGAATAATGCTTCGTCCGCCAACATATCTAGCAAAAATACTCCCGCGGGAGTATTTTTGCATTTTAAACTTCAACCCTCTTCCAATAATCTTGCAGCATCAAGAAAATCTCCCGAAACGCTGCCGCAATTAGCGGGGAAGTAATCACCGTGGCAATTTCCGCCTCACCATAAGATACCAGTGCCACCTTTTTGCCATAAATCATAATCTCTACCGGACTCTGATACGCATCTTCCGGCATCATTGTCCGTTCAAACCGGTATTTTTCGTCCGTCCCGTCCGTCATATACTGTTTAGCATGTGGTGTCGCCGGAGTCAGCGCAATAGTTTTGATTCCTTTCGCTGCCCGTCTCTCACGAAAAACTTTAATCAAATCATCGTACTTCGAATCAAACGGCGTCCGGATCAAATACACCGTTTCACCCGTATTGATTACATCGTGGTGAATTTCCTTAATTCCATCTCGCCCCGTCAACGTACGACTCCCCGGTGCCTCGTTGTGCGCATAAAACAGATCAAGCAGTGCCGACATTCCACCTTTCAGCTCCTGCTCATTCTTGCTGATAATTTTTCGGCGCTTCTCTGCCAGAACCTCTAGATTCGCCGGGTTCTCCGCCTGGTATCGAGCAGTCTTTTGCCCGATATTCCGTACTAGGTGCAGCTGCTCCAACTTATTGAGCAAAGCATAAGTGTTCGTTCTCGTCTCTCCCGTCCGCTCCGCTATCTCCGCCGGCGTCAATGGTCCACTCTGCACTAGCGTCACATAAACCGTCGCTTGAGGCTTCGTCAGACCAGCTTTTTGCACTAATTCAATATCCATAATGATCTCATTATATCAAACTATTCCGCTTTTGTCAATATGATTTTGACAAAATAATCATAATTACAATTCACTCATTCACCCCTGTTATTTTCAACATATTTTTGAACCTTCTCCCAAAATATCAAAGACCTATTGACATTTTCAGCAATGCGTGCTACAATGTAGCTATAAGCTTGAGAAAGCCGAACATTAGCATAGAAACTTCATAGCGCACAGGCACAATATAACTCAGCCCTAGTTACGCTAGGCAGGAGTTTGAGTGATCCTGTGGCCGGCCGCGGGGCCTAAAGCCTAATCTTTAAAATGAAAGGACCCCCATTCAGCTTGAGCGGGGAAGGTGAGGAAATGAGAAAGCTTGATGTCGAGAAGATCGTAAAGGCTCTGAATATGATGGACGAAAACGAAAGAGCTGAGGCTCTGGATGACATCATTAATGGGGTGAGGAGCAAGGTTTACGTGGTAGGTACCGTTGAGCTGGACGATCCTTGTGTCTACGCGGATTACACGCCCAATAGAGTCTGTTTCTCAGAGCAGGCAGCTAGCGACGCTGCCGACGATCTCCGGTCCATGACAACGGAAAGCGGGTGCAACCGCATCATGGTATCCAGTTTCTGGTAATTATCTGGAGTGGCAGACTTCAGCGCAAAGTAACTGTCGTCCCCGACGCAATATGTCGGGGATTTTTCATAATACTTGTTTTGATAAACATGCATTGTATAATAAAATAAACGTAAGGAAAAATACATGAGCGAACGACTATTGAACTATGACTCATCAGAAATCAAACCAGCACCTGAACTCGGTTATAGTGTCGAGACTCGTAAGCTCTGGCAAGAATACCAAGACACCTATGCAGACTATCAAGTCATCCATTCCTCCATCGATAGCAACTGGCACTCCCCTGAAGCAAAAGCAGCGAGTGAAATCTACAGTGACCTAAAACGTCAGTCACACCAAGTTCTCAGGTCCCTTAAGACCCCTGAGCAGCGCCTTGCATTCCAGGCGGAGCTTACAGAACGCTATATCGAACGTACGGAAAAAATCGCTTATGGCCATGAAAAGGGTTTACATCAACTTGAGACTGCCGCCAGAAATCGTCGCAATTGCGACCCAATGCTAACAACAGCGTTGACTCATAAATATGACGCTCTCTATGACAGCGACCGGAATGATACTTCTTTCAAGATTCCTTTGCGTGCTCTTATTGCTACACTTTCTCCAGAAGAACGTGTGATTTGTGGCATTGATGTCGAAGAAAATCGTGTCGCCAAAATCGATCAAACATCTACCGAGCTACTTAATGTTGTGCCTCTTGAATTGCTGGACGTAGTGCAAGATTGTCGAGAGTCTCTTCTAGAAGCTAATGAATCTTATGACGCGCTGCGCAGTTCCTATGCCACCCTGGCCCTGTATACTGCGCCTCGAGAGTTTGATAAACGGGAGATCAATCAAAAACTTGGATTTGGTGCTCAGTACGAAACCGTTGACCTAGATCTGGATTATTCTGATGTGGAAGATGATTACGTCTCAGTCAATTATGACATTGTCGATCATCTCCCCGACAAGGACACCGATGTGTGGGCTGCCAATACCTATGACATCTATAATGGAGTTAATCGGATTATGCACGAAATGCACCAGATTTATCCCCATCTCCACCAAGACGCCATGGAAGACTATTCAAAAATGGTCGCCGCCCTTAGTTTTGACTCAGAAAACGCCGAGAAGATTTATAGCGAATCTTTCGGTATTTTCGCAAGCGACCTTGGACTTACTGGAAAGGATGGTGTTCCAGAACCTATCCGTGATGTTATCAATCAAACCCTGAAGCACTACGATGATCTCTTCATTGCTGACCTCAGAATGGACTGGATTTATAGCCATCATGATATGGGTGAAACTTATGATTATTCTGAAGGAGAGAACATCACTTGTATTGTTTCTGGCCTCAACCAAAATCGTATCAGACATTTTATTGATGAAGTAGAGCCTTTATGCGAGGCTAAAGTCGACGAGCTCCTCGCTGCAAAATCAAAAGCTTGATACATTCGCGCTTTTGTCAATATGATTTTGACAAAATAATCATAATTACAATTCACTCATTCACCCCTGTTATTTTCAACATATTCTTGCACCTTCTCCCAAAATATCAAAAACCTATTGACATTTCCAGCAATGTATGCTACAATGTAGTCATAAGCTTGATAAGGCTTACGGTTATATTCATATAACCCGGTTCGATCAAATCGAACCGCAACTACCTTAGAAGCTTAAGTACGTTAAATCCTCATACGAAGTTGCACGCCAAACTCGAAGTGGGATACATGTAGACATCTACAGTCTGTCTGTGTCTATCCCCACTTCGAGCGTAAACGCAGTAAGTGTGGGCCGAATTTCATAGCGCGCAGACGCGAGACAACTCATCCCTAGTTACGCTAGGCAGGAGTTTGGGCGATTCTGCGGCACCTAACTTTATCATTTGATGCCAGCGTCCGGCAGACAGGGCGCGAAGGAGGATCTATGGGACGGTACACTAGCAACACTAGCAATACGGAACTCGTTATCGTTAACACGGTGGCACAGGCTAACGTCGTCACCCACCCCGCTCCGCACCACGGAGACGAAACCACAGCGGTCGCCATCCTCGGCGTGCTGGAGGATCGCGTGAGCGTTTATCGCACACGGAATCTGAAGGATATTGAGGAGGCGACTTCTAATGACGCCTACATCGTAGATGTCGGGGGCGTCTTTGACCCGGAGGCGGGCCGTTTCGACCATCATCAGAGAGAATACTCTGAGATGCGGCCGGACGGCACGCAGTATTCCTCGGCGGGATTAATCTGGAATAAGTACGGAGTCGAGGCTTGCCTCGCACTCACCGACTGTACCAGAGAGCAGGCGCAGGAGGCCGCAGCCAAGGTGGACGACATGCTTATTAAGGGCATTGACTCTGCCGACTATGGCATCCGCACCCGGGACCAGATGTCAGTCTCGACGGCGATCTCCCTGCTGAATCCCAACTGGGACGAAGCGGCGGACGAGTCATTCGTGGAAGCCTGCCAGCTGGCACACCTCGTACTGACCAGGACGATCAAGTCTTGTGTCGCCGAGGTCAAGGGCCGTGACACGGTGGAGGCGGCTATTCAGGCTGCTGAAGACGGCATCATGGTCCTCCCCCAGTTCATCGGGGGTTGGGTCCAGACTGTCCTGGCGACCACCAACCCGAAGGGCGAGGAGCTCCTCTATGGAGTATTCCGGAACCTTCAGGGGCAGTGGAACGTCCAGGCCATCCCGCCTGTCGGCGCACCTCAGGCCCAGCGCAAGCCTCTCCCCGAGGCGTGGCGCGGTCTGAACGGCGCAGCCCTCGCAGAGGTCACTGGCGTTGAAGACGCAGTCTTCTGTCACGCCGGCAGATTTATCTGCGGAGCGAAGAGCCGTGAGGGTGCACTGCGCCTGGCAGCTGCCGCTGTAAAAGCGGCTTCGTAGAGGATCGACTGGGGCCAGCCACGGCCCCAGTTCTCTCAAGTTAACATGACATTATGGAGCGAGCCAGGGAAATCTAGTAAGCTCCACCAAAAGACAATAAGTGCCCGATCGTCATCCAGGCATCGGGCATCGTAACTTAAAAAATCTAGCTCATATTATAGGAGGGAAATATGAGAATTATCATTAGTAAGGAACTCGACAACTTCACTCTGCGCGGTGGGTACACCGAGATAGAGAGTGAATCCAACGACGGCATGCGTCGCGGCAGCGCTTACCACGTCGAGACCACCACTGAGTTCATCCTGACCGGCCAGCGGCAGGAGGAAGTAGGATATTCCTACGACCTCATAGTCCGCTATCAGACGGACTGGAGATCTCCGGTGGAGTGGGCTGATGCGGATCAGCTCGTGAAGCACCTTGGCGAGATCGTCGGAGGTCTCAAGCTGAAGGGCGCGACTCTGTTGCAGCCTGCGGTGTATTCGCTGGTTTATCCTCATGCGAATAGAACCGGCGATGGTGATACTGTCAGTTTCACTCTGGGCGGCCACATCTATCTGGCCACAGAGGAGGATGCAGTCATCACTGCGGAACAGGCGCTCGACCATTTCAACGAGCGCGGCACGGACTGTCAGCAGCTTCGTCTGGCGCGGGCTTTCGGTGATCTGACGCCGTACGGGGAAACGCTCAAGGTAGACTTGAGCTCGATCTCGGATGAGCTGTTCCAGCTCGAGCAGCGCGTCGTACTTCCGGCAGTCAGCCTTCGAGCTATGATTGCTGCCGGCGAGGTGACAGCGCCAGGGGCGCAACAGGCCCTGATCGAGTATGTTGGCCGGGAAAAGTCCAGCTACTACCCGATTGGTCTCGAGGAGGTCGCAGATCTAATCACCGATCTTCCCAGCGATCTGATTGGGCAGGTGCTTCGCCACTGCAGAGCAACGCCTGATAACCTTGATTTCTTTCGGGCTCACTACCCGCAGGGGATCAATTGGCGCTCAGTGCCGCTTGAAGCGATGCAGGACTCTGACCTGGATCTCATGATTCAGTGCGGAGAGCATGCCTACACTCGCGAACAGTGGCAGTTCATCGGGCGTTGCATGGCGCAACCCGACCTGGAACGGAAGGTGGTAGATAATGCCTATCTGCTGGGTTATTGCGACCTGCAGCAGATTATAGGGCAACTGCACACCTGTACTCCGGAAGATGTGTTGCGTTCGGCGTTGCGCGTTCTGAGTAGTCAGCCCGGGCACGTTAGGGTCGGTTACTTTAGCCAACTCTTTGACGTCAAGTATTCCGGACTGGAGCAGGGGGATTACGACATGTGTCTGGCAATCTCTCGTCGGGCTGAATGTCAGTCCTCCGGTGAGCGCAGTATCATGACGGCGTTTGCCCTGAAGGTCGGAATATCGTCTGGCATCCCAGACACAAAGCTGGCGGAAATGCTGTGTGAAAAGACCGCCTTCTCTTTCAGGGGCGAGCGTGTTAATCACCACATGCGCCACGTGTACCAGGAGCTGAACTTCGCCCCAGGCTTAGCTTGGATTCAGGCGGAGGACGAGCGTATCGCCACTCTCAAAGCTCAGGCTGAGAGACAGCAAACCGAGAGCAGTGAGCAGGTTGTCCAGTTCGTCCAGCAGAGCGGCAAGCTGTCCGTACGCGTTGGTCGTGGATCTTCGCCTTGTGATGGCGAGTACAAAGCTCGCACTATCACCGGCGAGGAGATCGGCACCTTACGTACAAGCGACGGTCGTGTTCTGGTGATCGAAGGTCGTACGTCTGACTATCTGATAAACGTTGAGCGTGTCAAACGCCTGAAAAACGGCGTACTCCACCTCGATGTTCATAAGGATGACGTCGGATACGTTATCGGCACCAAGGGCAAGCATCTGAACGCTGCCGCTCAGCGTCTGCGCGATCTGGAGTGCCCGGTCCGCACCATTCGGGCTCATGTTCATGAGTCTAATGATTTCTAGGTTTATCTTTTAAGTCCCCGACATCAGTTGGGGACTTTTCTCATTTTGGTCTATTTTCTTGTCATATCTCGTTTCATGTTATACTAAAAGAAAGGGAGTCCCATTATGGATAAATTATTTCTAGTTACTAACCCTGGCTCATCTTCTCGCAAGTACGCTCTCTACCGTGATGACGAGCTCCTCTGCTCGCTACATTTCGAGACCGAGGATAAGGCACTGATTTGCACTTTTCGCCGTGCTGACGGCACGCGCAAGAAATTCACCGAAGGTTTCAAACGCATCGGTGACACCATCCGCTACACTCGGGATATCCTTGACAAGGAAGGTTATCTCGGCGCCAGCGTCAAACTCGCGGCTATTCTCGCCCGCATCGTTGCTACGGGCGAATTTTTTGCCGAAGATCATATTATTGATGACGAATGCTTGCGCCGCCTAGACGACGAGAAACGCCGCGCTCCGCTTCATGTTCCAGTAATCGCCGCTGAAATTGAAGAATGCGTCAAAGCTTTTCCTGGCACTCCCGTGATTACGATCTCTGATTCGCATTTTCATCACACCCGTGACGACGTTCATAAATACTATGCTATCGATACCGAACTTGCTGACCGTGCTGAGATCAAACGCTATGGTTACCATGGCCTCTCTATGGGCGCTGTCCGTAACTATATGCGCGACCATGACATCCTCGCGCCTCGTGTCGTCGCCTGTCATCTTGGATCGGGCGCATCTGTCACCGCGATCAAGGACGGTTATTCCTATGACACCACCATGGGCTACACCCCGCTCGAAGGCCTTATGATGGCCACTCGTTGTGGTGATTTAGATCCTGCCGCGATGATTGCCATTCAACGTGAAATGGGCTTCAACGAAGAAGCTGTCGAGGAGTACCTCAACCGCCAATGTGGCCTTCTCGGTGTCAGCGGCGAAACCGGCGATATGCGCGAAATTCTCGACCTTCGTGCCGACGGCATTCCGCGCGCCAAACTCGCTTATAACATGTATATTTACCGTGTCCAGCGCGCCATCGGTGAGATGACAGCTTCCATGCATGGTATTGACGCCCTAGTCTTCACCGCCACCATTGGCGAACGTAATGCTGAAATCCGCCGTGATATTGTCGCCGGTCTCGCCTACCTCGGCCTCCAGATGGACGACAGTAAAAACGACGATGGCCTCAGCGAGCATCAGCATGCCAATGTCGCGGCCGACGGCTCGCTGCCGATCTACGTCATCCAAACCAACGAAACCGACGCCATGATCCAGCGTGCCAAACTTCTTCTCGGCCAAGCCGCTTAGTGAACTGATAATTTACAGCAAAAATCCACCCTTACAAGGTGGATTTTCCAGGGCTGCTGTTGTTTTTCCGCTTCCATGCACATATAATGCAATTTCAATGACAATATACATGAAAAACTGTTGACAAATATCCATGCGTGCATTACAATAGAGAAAATTACATAATTACAAAGGAAAATCTATGAACAATAATCAAGTTCTCCCCACCATCGCTGAGCTAGCGAACAAGACGAAGGCTTCCACCACTCAGGTCTGCCTTCGTGTCAAGGATTCCACTAAGGAATTTTTCGAACAACAAGCCAAAACCTACTCCGGATCATCCGAGAGCGATTCTGGCAGCCCGAACAAGGTTAGTGCCAATTCGCTTATGACGACTTTGCTTGATAGCTATGTCGAGGGGTATGCTACGCAGCACGCCAATTTTCAGAATCTAGTTAACGAAATGCGTACCTACTTGCGTCACCAAGCGCGCCTGAGCATGCGCAGCTCTGATGACCAGCTGCTCTACCGCATCTATAGGCCCGGCTTCAAAGACGGCAAAAGCAATCCCGATTATCAGTTCTGTCTCGAAGATTACGATAATATTACCCAACTCTGTAATCGTTACAATCGTCAACGGCAAGGAGAGTGGGAAGACGGCTATCTTCATTCGCAGATTTACTATGAGCTGCACGACGATATTGGTACAGAAATTCATTGTGTTGCTCCAAGCGATCATGACGCAGAATATTACTCCGAAATTGATGACAACTATCATTGCCAGATTGCTTATGTCTCAATTCGTAAATGGCTTATGGTTGTGTCAATGGTCGATGCCTATGTCCGCAAAGTCAAAAGTCTCATGTCGGACGAACGAGCTGGTCTTACTGCCGATGCCCTCCAAAAGCTAGTTGAGCTAATTAACGACACTGATCTCGATCCCCGCCCTTCTCAGTCTACTCCAGAGCACTGCTCTCAGTCAGGGTTGGCTTTCAAACTTGCCGAGTTCCTTACTAACTACATGGAACAAGTCTATGTCTAAAGTAATTTGCTCCGAACATAGTAAACAACGCTTCAGCCAACGCGTTACTCGAAAATCAAAACGCTTTGAACTTTTTGCAAATCGTGCCTATTTCTATGGTGACACCCTTGAGGATATTTCCGACAAACAGTTGCGATATTATATTGAGGCCAAGGAAAAAAGCCATAACTCCGTCGCGCGCATCTACCACGGTTTTATTTACTGGTTTAGTGGTCACACTTTGACCACCATCTACCCATTACCTCGCAACTTTCATGGAGCTCACAATTTATGAACGATCAAGTTACACCTCAAGAAACCGCCGCACTTCTTGACCTGGCGAATCAGGCCTTGTCAGTGCCAGGAGACTTTGTCGAGCTAGGTTGCTACCGCGGAGACACCTCAATTCTGCTTGGCCAACTCCTTCAAAAAGCTGCCCGCCCGCTCTATCCCTGTGGAAAAGCTGTGGAAAACTCAGGTAAAACTTCCGTACATCCTGTGGAAAACTCGTGCAAAAATCTCCCAGCTCCTGTGGGAAACTTGTGTAAAACTCTCTGGATTTACGATTCTTTCGCCGGGCTACCTGAAAAGACCAGGGAAGACGCATCAGGCGCAGGTACTAATTTCCAATCCGGCGAGCTCTTTGTCACCAAACGCGAAGTCACCGACAAACTCCGTCGGCATGGCTTAAAAATTTCCAGTCATCCGCTTACTGATACCTCAAGCATAATTGTCAAAAAAGCTTGGTTTGATCAGCTCCAAGCCGCTGATCTTCCTGATCGCATCGCTTTTGCTTTCTGTGACGGCGACCTCTACAGCTCCATCACTACCAGCCTTCAGTTGGTGCTGCCCCGGCTTTCGCCGCAGGGAATTATCGTAGTTCATGATTACAATAATCCCGAACTTCCCGGATCTGCCCGCGCAGTCGACTCATTCCTCAAAACCCACCCAGATTTTACTCTTAAAGTTCATTATACTCTAGCAATCTTGACCAAGAAGTGCTAAAATATCAAACAGGGCAGTAGTCGCACGACAAGCACTTTTAAGGATTTGGGGAAGGGGGGTAGACTATGGTTTTGAGACTGCGTTTATTAAGCAAGCCTTTTCTAGAAATAGAAATTACCGCCTCTAACAAGAAGCGGTAACAAAAACTTTACAATTCTATTCTATCAAAAACTATCAGCCACGTCAAGGGTCACTACCCGCTAGAGGAAAACTATGGCAAAAAGAGATTATTATGAAATATTAGGCGTTTCCAAGAATGCCTCCGACGACGAGATCAAAAAAGCCTACCGCAAATTAGCGGTCAAATATCATCCCGACAAAAACCCGGGAGACAAAGCAGCCGAAGAGAAATTCAAAGAGGTTTCCGAGGCTCATGAAGTGTTGTCTGACAAGCAGAAACGTGCCCGCTACGACCAATTTGGCCATGCGGGTGTGGGCGGCGCTAGCTCCGCCGGTAGCAACCCCTTCCAAAACGGCAGTTTCAACTTTAACGGCCAGAATTTCAATTTCGACTTCGGAGGAGGCGGAGGCCTCGACGACATTTTGGGCTCGATTTTTGGCTTCGGGGGAGGCCAGCGCCGCCCCACTCGCGGTTCCGATTATCGCACTACCGTCACACTCAATTTTGAAGAAGCCGTCTTCGGCACTACTAAAGTCATCAGCGCCGACGGCAAAGATCTCAAGGTCAAAATCCCCGCTGGCATCGATGATGGCATGTCGATTCGTCTCAGCGGCAAAGGCGGCCCTGCTCCTAAGGGCGGCACTCGTGGCGATCTCTATGTGTTTGTCCGGGTTAAGCCTCACAAACATCTCACTCGCGAAGGCAGCATCATCCTTTCTGAAAAAGTCATTTCCATGGCTGACGCCGCCCTTGGGACCACGATTGACGTCGAAACCGTTGATGGCAATGTTCGCATGAAGATCCCCGCTGGCACCCAGTCCGGTACTCCGTTTAAACTTTCCGGCCACGGCGTCCCCCTGATGCGCAGCGACGGCGACCGCGGCCCGCATATTGTGACCGTCATTGTTGAGACCCCGCACAACTTGAGCAAGCGTCAAAAAGAACTCCTCGAAGAATTCCGCGACCCCAAGAACAAAAAACGTGGTTTTTGGAACTAATTTTCCCCAAAATCCCCGAAAACCATTGACTTTTTGCGTCACCTGTGCTATAATGAAAGTATGAGCAGTAAAGACCTCGCTATTATCGGTAGTACTACCTATATCACTGTTGCTGGCGTCGCCAAAATCCCCGCCAAAGTCGATACTGGCGCAGACTCTTCGTCTATTTGGGCCAGCAATATTCACATCACTCCCGATCATCAGCTAGAATTTTGCCTTTTTGGCCCAAAAAGCCCGCTTTATACTGGCGAAACCATCACCACCGATGAGTTTAAAGTCCAACGCGTGCGTAGCTCCACCGGTGAAGTCACAGTACGTTATCGAGTTAGTCTTCCTACTGTCATTGCGGGCAAGCGCATCCGAGCCAATTTCACCCTCTACGATCGTAGCAGCAATAATTTCCCCGTCCTTATCGGTCGCAAGACTCTCAAAAACCGTTTCCTAGTGGATGTCTCGCTCACAGAAGTTCAGCGTCCGCCCAAAATGGACAATTTCGACATCAAATCCGAACTAAAGTCCAACCCCCAGGCGTTTCACGCTAAATATATGGAGCCATAAACTATGAGCCGTCAGAAAATTAAACAACCGCGTTACGTTTTTTGGACCAGTGGCTGGGATTCTACCTACATGGTGATCAAGTTACTCCGTGACGGTTATACCGTGCAGCCGATTTATATCATTAACCCTAAGCGCAAGAGCCGACATCATGAACTTTTAGCCTTACAATCTCTTTCTAGGCTTATTTCGCAGCGGATTAAGACTGGCGAACTCCTGCCCTACCAAACTTTCGACCTTCGCACCGTCAAAACCGATCCCGCGATTACTCAGGCCTTTACTAATATCATGGATCAACTCCCCGAGGGCCAGCGTCCGCTTGGCTACCAATATTGCTATCTTGCTAATTTCGCCAAGCAACACCCCGAGTTCCCCGTCATTGGTATCGGTCTAGAGCGTGCCTTAAGCCCCGATCAGTGCGCCTGCTCGGCTATTATTCGTCAATTTGGCCAGTTGACTCCGGATCATCGCATTGCTGAGTCTAGCTCACCCGATTTGATCACTTTGTTGGGTAGATTTGATTTTCCCGTTATTGACACCACCGAGGTTGAGATGGCCAAAAATATCAAATCTTGGGGCTACGAAGACATTATGCAACATATTTGGTTTTGCCATAAACCAATTAAGGGAGTGCAGTGTGGCTTTTGCAACCCTTGCTCCAGCAAGATTATCGGTCAGATGGATTTTCTTTTGCCTCCATCCGCCCTCTCTCGCTATCATAAAATTCAACATTTCGAGCAACGTCACGGTAAAATCGCCAAAAAACTCCTCGGTCTCTTTTACCGTTTTCGCGGACATTGGATATTGACTTAAGCAAGACTGGATGGTATAATCAATATTATGAAAATCGCGATTTTATCCAATGGCAATGCTAATTATTCCACCCGTCGTCTGGTCGCCGAAGCCGAACAGCGCGGACATGATGTTCGCGTGATTAAATATAAAAACTGCTACCTCTCCCTCGAAGAAAAGCATTCCAACGTTTACTATAAAGGCAAAAAGCTTTCCGGCTTCGACGCTGTTATTCCGCGTATTTCCAATAGTATGACGCGTTATGGTTGCGCGGTGGTGCGTCAGCTCGAGATGCAGGGTATTTGGATGGCATCTAGCTCAATTGCTATCACCCGCGCTCGCGATAAATTGCGTTCTCAGCAGATTCTTGCCAAAGCCGGCGTCGACACTCCCAAGACTCTAGTTAGCCGCAATACCGCCGATATCGACGATCTGCTTGAGCAAATTGGCCTCCCCGTCATCATCAAACTCGCCTCTGGCACTCATGGCAACGGCGTCGTCTTAGCCGAGACCAAAAAAGCCGCCAAATCCGCCCTCCAGGCCTTCTACCTCTACAACGAAGACGGCACCAACATCCTTCTTCAAGAATATGTCAAGGAATCCGCCGGTACTGACATCCGCGCCCTCGTCGTCGGCTCGCGCGTTGTCGCCAGCATGAAACGTCAGTCTCTCGACGATGATTTTCGTAGCAACCTTCACAAGGGCGGTGAAGGCACTAGCATCAAACTCACCCCTGAAGAAAAACGCATCGCCGTCCGCGCCGCCAAAGCTATGGGTCTCCACATCGCTGGAGTCGACCTCATGCGTTCCAACCAGGGCCCCATGGTCCTCGAAGTCAACGCCTCTCCTGGTTTTGGCATCGAAAAAGTCACTGGTCGCAACGTCGCCGCTAAAATCATTGACTACGTCGAGCACAATGCTACCCGCAAGAACTCCAAAGATCGCGTCGGCGCTTAGTCTGTCGTCACGATTTGATGCAGTTTTTCCCAAAATTTCTCAAATTCGTGTATAATAAAAATATACATAAGAGTAATGGAGGGACCATTCAATGAAGAAAAGTCCAATTTTGGCGGCTTCGGCCTTAGCACTTACGCTTGGCGCTGTAGCTCCGATCGTTGGCATTTATACGGGATCAGCTTACGCTATTACGGTTGATCAAGACGCGGCTACCACCGCTAAAGTTGCCGATGCAGCCGGATTCACCGCTGCTTTGGCTAACACTGACATCACCGCGATCTTTCTCACAGCCGACATCACTTTGCCAGCCACTACCGAGATCACTCGCAGCATCGATATCGATCTAGCTGGCCACAATATCACCGCGCCCACTCGCGTCTTCAACGTCCGCAGCGGCTCAATCGTCAATTTTGGCAATAGTGTTGCAGGCACGGGCGGCATCATCGAAGCCACTGGTGTTGGCGGTATTGGTATAGGTGTCTACGGCTCAGCTGATTCCGCAACCGCTGCTGGCACCACCACCGTGACTGTCGAAGACGGCATTACTTTGAAAGCCGAAAAGACCAACGACGACGACGCCTACGGCCTCATTGTTGGTCCCACCAAAGACGCCGCTGGCACCTCACACGCTTACGGTGTCAAGGTCAACATCGCTGGGGATATCGACGCCTACAACGGTGCTTACATTAATGGCAACATCCAAGACAGTACCGGCAACGTTCCCACTATTGACATTGCAGCCAGCACTCAAATCAATGCCAATATTACTGACGGTATTGCCGTTTATGGTGCAGGCTACGGTGTCTGGAATATCAAGGGCGAGCTTACCGGCGGCACCGGTATCGGCGTCAAAGCTGGCATCATCAACCTCGACGGTGCTACCGTCAAAGCCCTCGGCCCAGCCCGAGAGATTACTTCCACCGGCAACGGTATGCTAGCTAACGGTGCTGCCATCCAGATCGACCAAAACGGCGCCTACGCTGATGAGCTTCGCATCAATGTCAACGGCGGTAGTTATAGCAGTGCCGCTAACTCTGTCATCTCCGAATATGGCACTGATACCCAACTCAAACATATCGGTCTCAACAACGTCACTATGACTGCTGCCGCCACCGGTAAACCTGTCTTCGCTGGCAACATTGACCACAATATTATTGTAGTTGACACTGCTGCTGGCGCCCGCTCTACTTTCTCTGAAGTTGAAAGCGTCAAGCCATATCTCACTGGTGATCAGCAATATGTCCAGCAGCCCGACGGTTCTTGGGTAGTCTCTGCTAAAACCACCACTCCCACTCCAGTGGACCCTTCTGGTGACGGCAAGGGTGACTCCGATGCCGCGACTGACGAAAACGGTGCCACCATTCCAAACTCCGGTGTTGTTAGTGGTGCCAAGGGTGATGCCCGCGCGACTGCTTCCGTGATGGCAGCCATCGCTACCACTTTGACCACTATCGCTACTGGCGTTGTCATCTATCGCAATGCCCACCGCAAAACCTCAAAGCAAGACTAATCATCCTCTTGCCCTAAAAGCCTCCATCGCTGGAGGCTTTTTGCGTGAGACCTCAAGAATTCGCCCACTATAACCCTTCTTCGGCACCCTGTCCCACAAAACTATTGACAAAACGCTTAAGCTGTGCTACAATGATTGTAATGCCTCCTAGAGGCCTGCCTTTTGAGTTGCATTTTATAGTAAAATTTGCTATAATAAAGAAGATAACTAGTTGAGCTATCACCGAGAGGATATTTATGCAAGAAAAACCCCTTCTGGATATCTTAGCGCTTATGTTTGCTCTGGGATTACCTCTAGCCGACGCCCTCTTTCCGGACTCTCCCGAAGAGGCTATTTCTGCTGCTCATCCTGTCTCCACGGAGGAGGAACTGCTCGCAGCTCTAAGGAATCCCGAAATCTCCCACATTCTCCTCCAAAATGACGTCGTCACTGTCACCAGTCTCGCAGTCAATCGTGACCTCACACTCGATCTGGGCGGTTTTAAAATTACCTCTGTCCAGCCGGAAATCCGCGTTATTGACCTCAAATATGGCCACCTTGCGCTTACTGGCCAAGGGGGAATTGTCGCCTACGGCGCTGGTGCTGCAGCCATTCGTATACATGGCGCTACCACCGCTGATAATTCCAACTATGCCACGCTCACCGTCGATCGCGATGTACGCCTCTATGCGCCCCACTTTTATGGCATCTTTATTACGCCCAATTTCAACGCCGCCTACGGTGTGACCATTGACTTTCGTGGTACTATTATCGCGCGCGATGGTATTTGTATTAATAGTCATATTATCGGTTCTGGAGAAAATTCTCCTGTTATCAAAATTGCCGACACTGCCAATATTACCGTCGACGAAAATGAGGGTGTCGCATTATATGCTGCTGGTTTTGGTCTTTGGCGTATTGGCGCGGCGAAAATCACTGGTGCCGTCGGCCTCAGTGTGAAATCTGGGCTCATCCGGCTTGACAATACTCAAATTATTACCACTGGTGTAATGACCGATCCCGCCTCATGGACTGATCAAATCCAAACTGGAGCCGTCTTCCAGATCGAGTCTCCGCTTCCCGGACTGACTACCGAAATCACTGTCAGCGGGGGTGATTATACCAGCATTCAAAGCTATGTTGTGGCCGAACATCATCCTCGCTCCACTCCAGATCATCAAAGTCTTACTTTGGAAGCAGGGAACTTTATGGGGCGTCTCGGCGTTTTCTATGGTGTCGCACCTCGTTCTGCTGAATCAGCCAATACTAAGGTCCTCGGTGGTCTCTACAATGCCGATGTTACCGCGTATCTGGCGTCCAGTCGCCATCTCGAAAAACGTCGCGAGCACGGCGTCTACAATGTTATTGATGATACCGAGCAGGAAATCGTCATCGACGAAGCTACTCTAGTAGCTAATGCTCGCATTGATCTCGGTATCTTGCTCGAAAAGTCCGAATATTATATTACTGGAAAATATGTCAGTGGGGAATTAGGCGATTGGCAACCTCGTCTCACTAAGCTTATTATTAATGCCAAACGTGCCAAAACCATTGCCAAAAAGGCCCTCCGTAGCTCCAATGATCTTGACAAGTTAACCTCGGTCTCTCAGTCTCTCGAACGCGCCGTCGAAAATATTCGCCTCCTTGGCGACGAGCTGCGCACCGAGCTGGCTAGTGCGGTGGCTTCCGTTGAGGCTATTGATCCGCATGACTACTCAGACTATAGCTACGGTGAGGTAGTTACTGTCCAAAAAACCGCTTCTGCTCTCCTTGATACGGAGAATCCCACCCTCGAGTCACTCTATTCAGCCCTACTTGATATTGAAATTAATATTGATCTTCTCGAATCGCGTGAGACCGACATGGAAGAAACCGTTGATCAGCTACTCACTTCGTCGATCTCGGCCGCGGTTGATGCGGCAGCTCCACCACCTCCACCTCCTCCACTTGTTGCGCCCACCTCGTCTACTCCGTCAGCGATTCCGCCTGTTGCCGAATCTGCCCTTGAACCTGCTCCTGATACCACGGAACTTGTTGACTATGCTTCCGAGCTTAGCTCAGACACACTCTCAAATTACAGCTCCAGTCTCGATGAAAATGCCGAGCCTGTCGATCCTGATACTCTCACCCTAGCTAGCAGTCTGGCAGTTGTCCAAATGCTACAGCTTGCAGAAACTTCTGATGAGGCGCTCCTTCCAGATCCTGAGCGCGAGTCTGGCCCATTTATCGATGGCGCCATGGAATTACTGGCGACCACGCTCCTTTCCGAGCCTATCCTTCCTGCATCCACTGAAGATCAACGCATCAGCCAGTTGGTGCGCTACGATAATCAAGAGTTTAAAACCGCCGAACAATCTCTACGCCACCTCCTCAATGCTATTAGCGCGCTAGACCCCGACGAATATACTGCAAGTAGCTACGCGATCTTGGCCAATGCTGCCACTCATGCCGGTAACCTCCTGCTTGATCGTCCCAATCTCAGTCTCGAGCTACTACATTCGACTTTTGATAATGTCAAAATGGTCTACCACAACCTCGTCAAAAAATCCAATTACCCAGAAATCGCCGCACTAGAAGAAGCCAAAAATAACCTACGTTCTATGCTCGACGCCGTGCGTGATCTAGCTGTTCAGGATTATAATCCTGAATCCGCCGAGCAATTCGGTGAACTTCAAGTCGCTATCGCTAAGGCTAATGCTCTACTTGTTAAGCCCAATCTCGTCTTGAGCGATATTCTTCATATCATGGATGAGATTAATCATACGACTACAGGCCTCAAAGGGTCAGCTATAGTTCCCACTCCTACCCTTCAGCCCCAGGCTTCTGCTCCCAGCCAAGCTTCCTCCCCTAGCGCATCGCTCAATCCTCCTGCTTCTTCAGTCGCACCTCCAATTGCTCTCAACTGGTCTGACCTGCGGGAGGTGGTAGCAGATATTTCTACGCTCACCCCGGATGATTATACTACAGATAGTTATGCTAAGGTCCTGAGTGGGCTTGAACGCGCCAAATCCCTGCTCAGAAATCCCAAAGCCACCCAATCTACTATCGACGACCTAGTTTTTGATCTGAATCTCGCCCTCTTAGCTCTGGAACCATCCGCCCCTCTCTCGAATGCGCTGTCTAGTAGCTTTTTATCTTCTGCGCCAACTGCTCCTGCAAGTCAACCTGGCACGACAGCTCTCTCTTCTTCCGAAGTGATGTCTTTATCTTCTAATTCTGTTACTTCGGCACCACTTGATCCGGCTGTGACCCCAAACCTCCTAATGAGTATGATGGCCGGCGCTTATGCTGGACTCGCAACTTACCGCAAGAGTCGTCTTGCTGCTAAAACACGTGTCAAGCATAAGTACGATCACAAATATCACGCTAGTGCTTGACAAAAATCGCCCACTTCACCCACGAATTTAATCTTTTTGCTCTAATACATGCTTATGCTTGCCGGTTTTGTCTCAATTTTGTTATACTCCCGACATGCGATTTTCAACCCCATCCTTATTCAGCATCCTGCGGCAAACTCTGCACCACTCTTGGTGTTTTTACGCTTTAATCTGGGGAATTATCAGCGGTATTATTTTTAGCTTAACCTTTAAGCTACAATGGGCTTATCATTGGCTTTGGCTTATTGTTGCAGCCACCTTGTTCTTATTTGCGCTTCATTATTCCACGATACTAAATCTGCTCCTTGCTTTTCTTGCCGGACTTCTGATTGGTAATTTTCGTGTCACACCCGAGCTGATGGGTCAGCAGCAGTTATCCGCGCTTTCTGGTTCTACTGTCATTCTGCGAGGGAATATTAGTGATGATCCCGAGGCTAATGCGGGTCAAACTAAACTTCGTATAAATAATTTATACATCTATCTTCCTCGCGACGAACTTGTGGAAAACCCTGTGGAAAACTCGTTATTTACCTCAGTTTCTGGCACCATTTATGTTACTATGCCTACTCCTAAGGCTAGCCTTGAACGTTCAGATACTATTACGCTGGTTGGTCAAATTGGAGCTGGTTTCGGTATCTTCTCTGCCTCGATGTACCGTCCGACTCTGCAAGCTATTGAACGCTCGGAAAATGGCGACATTTTTGCACGCCTCAAGCACTGGTTTGCCGCACTTGTCCACCGCTTTATCTCCAGTCCAGCAGCTGATTTGGGTCTGGGTTATCTCATGGGACAGAAATCCGGACTTTCAGAAGCTTTTTCCGACGCTTTGCGCGCTGTCGGTATGACACATGTCGTAGTTGCTTCCGGTGCACATCTTGGTATTCTCACCGGCACCGCTCGGAAACTATTTGGTAAGATTTCTCGCTGCGCCGGCATTCTCTCTGCGTTCCTCATGGTCGCCGGCTTCGTCATGATTGTCGGATTTACACCGTCTATGACTCGTGCCGCGTTAGTTACTACGTTATCTCTTGGTGTGGGATATGTCGGCCGTAAGTTTACTCCTATGCGTCTCCTCAGTCTCGTCGCGGCCCTCACGCTTTTAGTTGCCCCGGTTAACTTCCTTAATCTCGGATGGCAACTCTCTTTCGCCTCTTTCTTTGCGCTCCTGCTGGTTGATCCACTGTTACGTCGACTGCTTTACGGCGGTAAGAAGCCTCCTTGGCTTGCTGGTATGTTGCTCACTAGTTTTGCTACGAGCATTATTTGCACTCCGATCCTGGTTTATAATTTTGGTACTTTTTCTTTTTTGGCATTTATTGGTAATTTAGTGATTCTTCCTACTTTGCCCTACGCGATGTTGTTAGTATTCTTGACCGGAGCTTCCAGCTCCCTTCCTATAGTCGCTGGTTTCTTTGCTCAGATCGCGACTTATCTCCTCGACTTTCATATTTGGTTTGTCAACTTTCTCAGCACCTGGAAGATGTTCATTGTCGAGCTACCTTCAGGTAGTCCCATGATCTTCTTGATCTATTTGCCGACCCTTGTATTTCTCATCTTAGGCCATCTCAAAGTCAAGTGCACAAAAGTTCCCTCTCGTCAGGTGGAGCTCGAGCCGGACGGCTAAACATTACATCGACTTTTAATCCAAAATATGCTATAATTGTAGCATGATCATTTCTTCAGAATTAGAAATGCTAAATTTTGGCCAATCCCTTGCTCGGGACCTCCGCACACCTGCTCTCATTGAGCTAGTAGGTGATGTGGGCACAGGCAAGACTACCTTTACTCGGGGGCTTGCGCTCGGATTAGGTATCAAAGAGCCTATCACTAGCCCGAGTTTCACTATTAACAAACGCTACCAGTATCCCAATGGGGAATTAAGCCATTATGACTTCTACCGCTTGGATGATCCTGGCCTTATATCATCCGAGCTAGCCGAAGATCTGTCTGACTCGCAAGTTATCACGGTCATTGAATGGGGGTCTAGCGTTGCGGATCTTTTGCCCCCCGACCATTTACGTATCATTTTTACGCTTAATGATAACGATACTCGCACCGTCGCGCTAGCTCAAGGAGACCAGCATGCTTAAAATATATCTCGATACCTCTACTGATACCTGTGTTTTGCGTATTAACGACCACGAGTATATGCGTCACGGTCAAAAGGACCTAGCCGAAAAGATCTTTAGCTTTATTCGTGACAAACTCCAAGAAAACCATGCTGATTGGCAGGATATTACCGAAATTACGTTTTTCAGCGGCCCAGGCTCATTTACAGGTTTACGTATTGGCGCTGCTATAGTTAATACGCTTGCCGATCAGCTTCAAATCCCCTTGTACGACCATCATGGCGTAAAGCATCGAATCATCATCCCAGATTATGGTCGCCCTGCCAATATCTCCGCGCCGAAAAAATAATTTCCAAGTCATCCAAACTATGCTATAATTAACATGGAAAATTATTAATTTATATATATTTGTTGACCCGTCGGCATACGGAAAATGTCGACACAATAGTTACAATTAGAAAGGTGCGTAATGAACGTAGTAGGAGTAATCATTGCTCTCGTGCTCGGCGCTATAGCCGGTGCGGGTGGACTTTTTGCTTACAATAAAAAGAACGAAAACGGCGGCAAAAACAAAGCCGATGATCTTGTCCGTAGGGCCAAAAACGAGGCATCTGACATCGTCCTCAAAGCCAAAACTGATGCTGCGGATATGGCAGCCAAGGCCCAGCAGGAGGAGTCTGAGCGCCGTCGCGAGTGGAAGAATACCGAAACTCGCCTCACCGAACGTGAGAATAACCTAGATAATAAACTCGATCAGCTCGAGCAAAAAACTGAACGCCTCGCTCGTCAAGAAAAGGAACTCGACGATCTCAAAAATGAGGTACGCGATATTCGTAATCGGCAGCAAGAAAAACTCGAAAAAATCGCGGGTTTATCTAAGGCTGATGCTCGGGAAAAACTCATGCAAATGACCGAGCGCGATATTAAACAAGATCTTGCCGGATTAGTTGCTAAAGAGCAAAAAGAGATCAAACACGAAGTCGACGAGGCCGCTCAGGCGATTCTCCTCTCAGCCATGGAGCGTATGTCTTCCGAAGTTACGGCCGACCGTACGGTTACCGCCTTGAAGCTTCCAGATGACGACATGAAAGGTCGCATTATTGGCAAGGAAGGGCGTAATATCCAGGCGCTGCAACGTGCCACTGGCGTAGATATTATGGTGGATGATACTCCTGGTATGGTAGTGCTATCTAGCTTTGATCCTATCCGCCGCCAGGTTGCTCGCTATGCCCTCGAACGTTTGATGAAAGATGGCCGTATTAACCCAAGCTCTATTGAGGATGCAGTTGCTAAGGCCGAACGTGAAATCGAAAAAGAAGTCGTCCGCGCTGGTGAAGATGCTGCCCGTGAAGTGGGAGTTGTGGGTATCCCGCGTGAACTGACTCACCTACTTGGCGAACTTAAATTCCGCACTAGTTACGGTCAAAACGTTCTCCTGCACTCTGTCGAAATGGCACATATTGCAGGGATGATCGCTGAAGAAATCGGCGCTAATAAACGCGTCGCCAAAACTGCCACGCTCCTACACGATATTGGCAAGGCTGTCACTCACAAAATCGAAGGCAAGCACGCCGAGATCGGCGCCGAGCTTGCCAAAAAATATGGCATGCCCGACGCTGTGGTCCATGCTATGGCTGCACATCACGACGATATTGAGCCCACAACACCAGAGGCTATCATCGTCAAAATCGTCGATTCCCTCAGTGCTGCCCGTCCTGGCGCGCGCAATATTTCCGCTGAGAACTTTGCCGAGCGCATGCGTGATCTCGAAAACATTGCCACCAGTTTCCCGGGTATCGATAAGGCCTATGCCATTTCTGCTGGGCGCGAAATTCGCGTCATTGTCGAGCCCAAACAGATCGACGATCTTTCCGCACTCAAGTTGGCCCGTGACATTGCCAACAAGATCGAAGCCACTATGTCCTATCCGGGTGTTATCAAAGTCAATGTTATCCGCGAAACTCGCGCTATCGAATACGCCAAATAAGACCGCCAACTAATATTTGTATAGCGCGGGCAACTCTCGCAGTTCTTCCAAACAACTCACTTTTTTCAAAAAGTTTGGCAAAATATGCTTAGCATTTGGTTTTTTCGCATATTCGCGTAATTCATCCAGTGTCAGCTCCAATACCTCTATCTTTTCTCCAGCATCCAATTCTTGCTCGCCCTCCTCTACAAAATCCATTGCCACAAACGTATACACGACCCAGTCAATTTTCAAAAACAGCTGTTTAGCTTCCACAAGTTTCCAATTTTTAAAGACCATTCCCGTCTCTTCTTTCAGCTCGCGCTGCGCCGCCATTAATTCATCTTCCTGTGGATTATCGTGCCTACCCCCCGGGAGATCATAAAACCAGTCCTGACCAGGCTGTGTTTGATAAGTTATTACTACTTTATCATTTTTTACCGCCACTGTTGTCACCGTATCGTCCCGTTTCAACATCTCAAATGTTTTTGTCGTTCCATCGAACATCTTTTGCGGCCATTGATAAACGTCAAAAATTTCGCCCCTAAATTTACATTTAGCTTCGACCGGAATTTGCTTCATCGTCGGAGGTAGATATTTCCGCATGCACCTATTATAGCACTATTTCCCTATTACTTAATTTTCCAAAGCGCAAAAAATAGCTCCGCCGTAGCGGAGCCGTTTTCTTAAAGTCCAATCACAGCACGCAGTGCCGACCATGCCTCAATATATGCCGGAGCTTTGTCCACTGTATTGCCATGATCTGATTCAGCGTATTCTACCGGAACGCCTTCGAAATATCTTTCAATCTCGACATTGTCCAGGAACTGATCCTCATCGCTATTGATCACGCCCAGCGTTCGTTCGGTGCTGTGCGGAGCATCGTTTGCTGTGCCGATCCCGTAAAACTGATCTGCGATAAACGACAGCGAGTGTTTTCCGCCTACTGAAGGATAAAACGGTATCAAACTCGCCCAGCCACAAGCCACTGCACCAAGCTTAGCAACCGCGCCTCCGGCCACCGAAGCATATCTTGCCCAAGGCTGCAATAGGCTTGCATCCGGTTCCGGATTGATCGCGATCGTCTCCGCACCAATCTCGTGCTCGGCCCAGCGCGAGACGTAATCTCCAATGGAGATTCCGATCACTCTCGCTTTATACCCGTGTTCGCGCGCATCGGCGATCACCTGCTCCGCGATCATTTTCATGTCGCATCCCCGATTTACGTAGTTCACGTAGGTCACGCCACCTTCCAGGTCATTTACCATAAACTCAAACGCCGCTTTCGGCTGGTTTACGCACCCCGCTACGTAGTAATTCATGATCCCGCTCTCGCCTGCCGGTTTTATTACCTCGAGTACGGCCCCGACTTTACCCTGGTGCTCCCAGAAACCATACCGCGCCACGCAAAACGTCAGCGCATTCAGTGCCAATAAGTAAGTCAACATTTTCTTTCCCCTCCTTCTGCTCCTGATCGTAGACTTGCCGGTACTTTTCGTACTGCAAAGATCAAAGATTGTATGCATTTTCTCCACCTCCTTTTAATTTTAGACATGCAAAAACAATCCTCCACTACTATATTATCACACATTAGCCAAAAAGTCAATAGAGATCTCGCAAACTCAGAGATTTTTACGGTAGGCCTCTTAATTTTATAATACAATATAAGCATAAGCTAAACAGGGAATTAAGCATGACGCTGAATACCACCAAAAAGAAGCTCGAAAAAGACCTCAAAACGGTCGGAAAAAATCTCAAAAAGGGTCTCAGTAAGACCGAAAAAGAGGCCGCCAAACTCAAGAAAGGCGCCAAAAAACAAGTTGCCAAGATCAAATCCAAATTCTAACCCTGTTTAGAGTGCTGGTCGAGGTAGCGAAGTTCTTCTCAAAATTTTTCCTGCCAATTATATCCACTACCTCTAAGGACTCTCGCATGCTCATGGGAACTGAGCCTCTAATCATTTTTGACATTTCGACGAATAAGATATATTATGAACGATAATGAGTGGCTATATATTCTTACTAATCCTAGTTTCAGGGACAACTGGGTAAAGATCGGCAAAAGCTCTCGTCCGGTTGACGTTCGTTCAAATGAGCTCGATAATACAGCGGTACCGCTGCCGTTTGAGGTCTATGCCGTCATGAAGACTGACAAGTACAATGAAGCTGAGCGTCAAATTCACAGACTCATCGACATTGTGAACCCCAGCATGCGCATTCGCAAAGGGCGCGAATTTTTCAACGTCACCCCAGAGACTGCGCTACGAATTTTTCAAGATGTGCGCTAATGTTAGATGATGCCGAGATTGTAATCGCCGACACGAACACTAACGGAGAAAGCAACTTGTCTACAAGTTCAGTCACAATTACCCCTAAAACAGTCACCCCGCATAATCAGTATCTGTCCTACACTCCAAAAGCAACGAGATTGATTTTCGCCATGTTGAGCATATCAGTTGGTTCAGAATTAACCTTCATTCAAAATCCTAATATTAAAGCTCATACGATCGATGATCAGAATCGTCTATCTTAGACGATGGTACACGATGCACTCTATCTAAAGCCGTAGCGATAATTAAACGCAATCTCGGTACCGCCACCCAGTCTGAAGCTTATCAGGGCGGAAATTTTTGGCTCTACAATGGAGAAAAACTAACTAGCATCCGCAACCGTTTCGAGTCCTAACGATTTCTTGCATAGTCACTGATAAAGCTTCATCTTGAAAAAGAAAAAGTCGAGCCTTTTTCTTTCGGTTCGTCTCCTTGATTGGTTGGACGTAGTTCGGTCGGCTATAACAAAGTTTCTAGAGGGAGAGTGAAAATGTTACTGAAGTCTCACGGAAAGCGTCCCAAATGCTAAAAACATAACCATATTAGAACATGCTTTCTTGACATGTCAATCCATCTATGATAAACTGTTCTTATAAAGGAGGCTAGATGGGAAGCGGTTTAGATATGAGTACAGTAGTGCCCTTAGTATTGGGTTCGTCGTTGATTGCATCCATAATTAATCACTTTGTTGTGGGCTATCGCGATAGAAGGAAGGAGCGAAAAGAGCTGGTCGCTAGAGCTAGTGCCTCTGTCTTAAAACGAGTAGAGTTGTGTTATAGGATTCGTAGGCGAGCGGACGGTGAGGATACTGAAATTAAGAACCTTGTGCATGATGTCCAAGAAGAAAATGAATACTACAGGTGTCTTTTGCGGGTGGAATCTAGGTGGTACGGAGATAGGTATTCGCTTTACTTGGAATCTGTAAAAGATCTTACGAGTGCATCTATGAGCAAGGCATGGAAGAAGCAAGGTAATCCGTCTGCAGATATGGAGGATGATATTAAGTTGAATCATAAAAAGCTTAATAGATTATCTAAGCGATTTTCCTTGGACTCTAGACGGTTCCTCTGTCCAGCCAGGAGATTCTTAATAGCAACACATGACAGGATTTGGGAGGTGACAAAGTACGATGTGTAAAGATTTACGTAGGTATGATACGCTCTTCGAAGATTTTTTGGTCAATATAGCCTTAACGCAAACCCAAGCCGTCAGAATAGACGAGACTTTAAGCGAGGCTATTGCTATCTTTATGTCAAACTACGCTGATCTAGACGTCTATACTCAGGGGTCATATGCCATGGGTACAATTGTAAAACCACTAACTGCAAACCAAAGCAAAAGCGGCATTGGGGGAGAATATGATATAGATATCGTGCTAGAGCGAGAGGAGTGGAATGGACCAGCCAAGTCACTGGCTGACACACATAATATATTGGTAAATGAATATACTGATAAAGTAGATAACAAAAAGCGTGAAAGCTGTGAGCGAGTGTATCACTCTCGGGATTTGCAAACTGAAGTTTTATTCCATGCCGACTATGTACCAGTATTATCGCGATTGGATGGTGTCTGTAGATATGTTGCAAGAAGGAGTCAAGACCGTTGGGCTGATAGTGACACTAAGAGGTTAAAAGAATGGTTTCTTGAGTATGCAGAGGAGAAACGCTTCGTGCAAGCTCTTATAGTAATTCTGAAAAGAATTCGTGATTACGCAGAATTGACAGATAAGTTTCCTTCGATATGCATCATGGCTATAGTATGTTCGTCCTATAAACAGACATTGTCATATGCTGAAGATCTTATTTTGGTCGTTAAAGAAATAGTTAAAATTTTTAGTAAGCCGTATGGTCAAATTGTGATAACTATGCCTACGGTTAACGAGAATCTAGCTATAAAGATAAAACCAACCGATTGCGATATTATTAGGGTTACATTTCAGGAGTGTTTGGCGGTTCTTGAGGGTGAACTCATTTGCAAGGATGAACCTGATCTAAACAAGATTAGAGTTCATCTGAGTAGCGACTTCCCAAATGCCCTATCTGACTACCCAGAATGTCTCGAAGCACTAAGGAATCGCAATTTAGGCATTGAACTCGATGGTTCTCTCAAAAAGAAAGATATTTCGGAATGTGACAAGAAAGCATATACTATGAAGAAAACATGGTATAAGTTCCTCGGCAAAGGCAAACCATTAAAATTTATAGCATCCACCGATTATAATAAGACAGATTACGGTATAAGATGGCAAGTACTTAATGCCGTCGGCTCTAAAGGCAGACGGGGTAACTTATTTAAAGCTAGAGGTAGAGATGGTATAGAGGGTTCTAGCTCGAACGAATTTATAAATCATGAAACCGAATCATATGATGGAACCCACTGGATAAAATATTTTATTTACAATAAACATACTCGTAAGGTGGTTGAGATCGGTAAAAAATTTCATGTAGAAGTAATACTCTAGTAACCAATGAAGGATAATTCATTATATTGGGCTGTCTAAAATTTTACACCTAGTCCGTAACTCTCAAATAATACCCCAAATCTTCACCTCTCCAATTCTCTAGCACCCAATCATGATATTCTTCCCAAAGCTCAGTATATAATCCGCTAAACCTAGAGTCAGTTCTTCCGTACCAATACCAACATTTATGATTAAGCACCATAGACAGTTCTGTTCCGCAAACCTGATCACGCTCCCATTCTGCTCTAGCTCTCCTATAAGTGTCTTTAATTGCTTCTTCTCCGAAAAGTTCCGCTATACTAAAATCTTCTTGGAAGGTAGTCTGACACTCGTAGTCTAAAAGCCTCGTTTCCTGTACCTCCTCATAAAGTTGTCAACTGTACCATACTCTGCCTCAATATAGCGTTTGTAAGTATTGTAACCCAGTATAATATCTCTATATTCTCGGCTACTTATACCACAAGCCTTAATTGCCTTAATTGCCTTATTGGCTTCCATAATCATGTTATATCTACCACTTCTCCGTACTTTTTCGTACTTGTAAAAAATTGGCTTCCAATCTTTATTTATCAACGCCATCTAAAAACTTACCTCGCAATTGCTCGACGTCTCGTCTATATACTATAACACTTTCTCCACCAGTCGACTGCACGTACTCTTAGCCTATATTCTAAAGCTCAGTGCCTTGTTAGGAAGTGTTGTATAATAAGGTATATAGCTAACGAGGATTACGATTTTTACATGAAAGCAATTTTACTGCATGGCACAGACGGCAGCAATAAAAGCAATTGGTTGCCGTGGTTAAAACAACAATTAGAGAAACACGAATTTACGGTTTATGCGCCATCTCTACCTAACGCAGCCTATCCGAACGGTGAAGTATGGAGCAACTTTGTTATCCAGAATATGCCTTTCGAACCCGATGAAAATACGATTATTATTGGACACTCTGCTGGAGCGGCTCTTATTCCCATGCTGTTACAAAAGCTACCAGCTGAAGCAAAAATCAGAAAAGCAATTTTCGTGAGCGGATTCTATACTAATCTTGGCTGGGATAAGTTAAAAGACCTGCACAACATCAAGGTGAACTACGACGATGTAAAGCAAAAATGTGACGACTTCATTTTCTTGCACTCAGATAACGACCCATATGTACCTTTGGATGAACCTCGGAAATTAGTCAAGAATCTAAAAGGAAAGCTCACCGTCATTAAAGGCCAAGGTCATTTTAATCTTGGAACGTCTTCAAAATACAAAGAATTTCCAAAACTTCTTTCTGTAATCTTAAAAGATGATGCTTTGCAAAACTTGTATTTAGCTTCTAGCTTTCGTGGATCTGGTGTGGCGAAGTTGATTATGGATGATATTGAGAACCTGCTAGGTAAAAATGCGACAGAAATTCAACTCTCCTATATCACCACGGCAGGAAACCTGCATTCGACCGACAAAAAGGGGTGGATTGATGACGGAAGAAAAATTCTTAAAGAACGGGGTTGGCAAGTCTTCGACTACGATATCGCTGGAAAAACTGAGGCAGAGGTGGCAACGGAGCTGAATAACAAAGATATAGTTTTTGTGCAGGGAGGTAATAGCTTCTATCTTTTAAAACAAATTCAGAATTGTAACTTTAGTAAGATTATTAGAAATCTTCTAGCAAAAGGCGTACCCTATATTGGTGAAAGTGCGGGTGCAATAATATGCAGCAAAAACATTCAGGACCAGCAATACATGAGTGGTGATTTAGTATTAGTCGATGATATGAAAGACTTTACGGGATTAGGGCTAGTAAACTTTCTAATTAAACCGCACTGGAATCGCAGTGGTGAGAAACGTGAGAAGTTTTCCGGATTTCTTCGTGAAACTCCGAATGAGTTCTACAATATTTCGCAGCCTATTATCTGTCTGAATGATAATCAATTAATCCGAGTAGAAGGCGATAGTTTCCAAATTTGGCAAGGGAACTCCATCTAATCTGATTGCCTATTGGTTCAAAACATTTTCTGTCAAGTCAACATTGACGAACTAGAAAACCCAATCGTCATTCCACAAAAATCTACCAAGGCTTTAACAACCAAACTAATAGAGGTAAAACCGTACAAATGGATTGAGATTATAGATGATGGCAAAAGACAAATCGAACAAGAATTGTTCAAGAACTCCCTCTCTGGGGCTTTAACAAAAAATTCGCCCATTTTACAGGAGTCGAATTCACTAAAATCGCATTTATATAAACTGTGGTCGGACATAGTTCACTCGGCTTTAACGGCTTTTCTAGAGGAAAAGTGATCTATAACGTGAATCTACAGATTATGCCAACCATTGTATAATATTATCTATAGTATGATAAAAGATGAAGATAAAATTAATGAACTAAACAAAAAATACTTTAGCAAAGAAAAGGATGAAGTCAATATAATGAACGATCTTGGCAACTGCACCAGGCGCATTATATACGTTTTAACAGTCGAAGAGATAATGCGCATAGCAGAATGCTTATATGAGCCTAATAAGATTATAACTGATGAAGTATCTAGTTCAAATGGTAAAGTATCAAGGCAGACAACTTTTACTTATTCCGATCCATGTAATTTCGAAACTCTTTATTACGCTTATTCTATGCTAGTAGATTCAATGATGCTAGAACTAAGGAAACTATTCTACTGTAAAAAGGACGCAAATTCAGCGGGGACATTTATAAGCGAACTGGCTAACTTAAATAATCTAAGACAGCTTAATGAGCTCCATAAATCTAAGTTTGCACTTTTTGGATACTCTACAGGTTTTATACATAAGAACGATATAAGAAGAGGCTATACACAATTCAAAGGCAAACGAATAGAGCTAAAGAATTGTTCAATTGATAGGAACTTTTTTATTGGCAATGATAACGAACATTTTACATTGTATTATGATGCGTATTCTGGCAGGGCTGCTAGATTAGCAAAGGAGTTTTATAGGCAAAATTACTTTGATGATACTGGCAAGCGTATGCCTAATATTGCCGACATAAAAGAATACGAGAGGTATTATTTCCATAAGGATAAATGGGATAATAACAAGCGTTGGAAGATTAGTACTGAGGTTGAAGAGGTACAGGGCTTACCGTTTAATCACAGTATCTACACAAATCTCTGCTCAACAAACATCAATAATGTTTTTAAGCAGCTAGAAAAATTAGTGCGTATCATGGACTTATACTACAGAAGCTGTGTGTCCTTTGTTTTTAGCCGGGGTATGAACATCTACTGTAATGTATACGGGTCATTACCAAAAATGGTTCTAGATATTTGCGACTCTTTTTCAATCAAGAAACCCAAAGGATTTCATAACCAGATCGCATCGACGATTTATGAAAAAATCCCAAACACCATTGACGCTATGATGCTGGCCAAGTAGCTAGATAATTAACTACTCTCTAAAGTCATAGACTAGATTGATTTATGTTATAATAGAATTAATGAAAAACGCAAATGCCAGCTCTGATGGTTTTAGGAATATTGCTAAGCCGTTCGATATAACACCAAGCGACACGATATCCTTAGTGGCGCCAAATTCGCAAGTTTCTCCTTCAGATCAATTCGCTAGACAATTAAGATTGCTTGACTCACTAGAGCCTCTGTACCCTATTAAAAGTAGGGCAGATGCCGATAGGCTCGATACGGAGTTAGGATCATTTGTCTACGAAATAATGGATTCGGCAATCAATCCAAAAAAGAGTCAATATTTTTCAAAAACTGCACAAAGAATAATGACATCAGAGGAAAAAAAGAATACGATGCTTTGTTGAGACGAGCATCCGATATGCTGCCCGAGATAGAAGATGCCTATAATGGCGGTGGGGGCATTCAGCTTGAAGAATTTTCAAAAATCAACCACAGGCTAGACGAGCTTAATCCTATAGTATGGATTCAGCCGCTTATGGCGTCAGTGATTTATCAGTACGAAAGTTTTGATGGTTTACCACTAAATGATATATACGACAAATGTCGGGGCAATTATAGGATTTTTAGTATTTTTCTCGATTTAAAGATTAACTTCGCCAATCTCTCTGCGTATATTTATGAATTACTTGGAGACGAGTATGATGTTTTAAACTTGCCCGAAATGCTTCATCCACGGATGAAATTGCAGTTTTATGCAAACGCTTGTGTAATGACTTGTAGGGCTATTTGGGATAAACTTATGGGAGTAATCGTACTTATTGAACTTGGTCTCAAATCCTATGAACAATTTATCGGCTCCGATAGTAAAAAGAAATACTTTCGTAAGCATATTGAAGACTTAAGCAGTGATAAATTCCCAAAGGCAACTTTAGAGGAGTTTCTAGAAGTAATAACAAAGTTGGATAGCACTTTTAGAACTCAGGAAGCGCATGGTTCTGGGGGAAATATCCGCAACGCAGCTTTTTCTGATGGTAGTTTGTCAAATACTGTGCTTATAGAAATAGTCGGGCATTACAACTATCTACATGAATATCTAGATAATTTCTGGCATGACATGAATTTCCTGGACGAAAAACCAAATTTTATTGGCTCAATCTCTAATCCGTCACCCTCAAATAATACCCCTTAAATCTTCACCCTCCCAATTCTCAAGCACCCACCCATGCCATTCTTCCCAAAGTCCAGCATAAAGTTGGCTAAGGCTCGCATTGTGCTCCTCGTACCAATAGTGGCATTTATGGTTAAGTACCATAGACAGTTCTGTTCCGTATATACGATCGTTTTCCACTCGGCTTTTGCTCGCTTGTAAGTGTCTCTAATCGCTTCTTCTCCAAACATTTCTGTAACGGTAAAATCTTCCCAAAATGTAGTTTGACACTCATAATCTAAAAGTTTCATTTCTTCTTATACCTCCGCATAAAACTATCAACTGTACCGTACTCTGCTTCTATATAACGTTTATAGGTGCTATATCCCAGTAAAATATCTCGGTATTCTCGATTGGTAATATCACAGGCCTTAATGGCTTTATCGGCTTCCATAATCATATTGTATCTACCACTGCGGCGGACTTTCTCGTACTTACAGAAGTTTGATTTCCAGTTATCATTGACAATCATATCTAAATATAGCATAGTGTATATCCACGGTAAGGGCAACCATTATTGGTTTCTTCTTATAAACGGCTAGCTTGGAACTAAGCCCAACAAAAAATACACGCTCTAAGCCTTCTAGAACGTGCTCCTGCGTCCGAAACTCACAAACTCAAGTATTTACCCAGCTTTTGCGTATAATTGCCGATTTGCCGTTTTCTCGTTGTGCTTACGTGTATTTTAATTCTGGGTATTTGCTTTCCAAAATCTCCAGACCACTATAAACTTTACTACGGATCTTATCGTTCAGTCCTCTGCCTCGTGTTGGACTGAGGTTGTCTTCTAGATCGGCATGTTTAACTACGGCTGCGTCAAAATCTTCAGCGACCTTATTTATGTAGTCCGTAAAATCGCCTTCCTTTGGATCGGTCAAGATTTCTACTAGTTCTACAACTCGCTCCGGAATACCTGCCTCTCGGAGATCGTCTAAGGTTAAACTCGTATCTTCTAGGGTATCATGTAAAATCGCTGCGGCTTTCTGCTCTGGAGTGCGGACTCGGCTTGCAACCTTAAGTGGATGGAGAATATACGGCAAACCATTACCCTTATCAACTTGCCCAGTATGAGCCTTAACTGCTAGCTCTAGGGCTGTATTTATATAATCATATGGTGTTTCTTGGTATAGTGCCATGTAGTCTCCTTTTTAGTCATAGGTCATTGCCGTCCAGAATGTAGTTTCGTCATCTGCTTTCTTGTACCACTTGTACGCGTAATTAATATCTACTGGATCCGTATAACCTTTTACAATCCTAGCGGCATCTTTCCAGCCTCTCTCTTGAAAACTGGTAACCATCTCAGCCTGTATTTTCTTAATTTCTTCCATATTGTGCTTCATGCTTCCATGGACTCCTTATTACTGCTTAACACTTGAATCAATGCGTCGAAATCGCTATTGCCCCAATAATCATTTGAGTCTGGTCTCCTAAAGCGATATTTGTCTTGATAAATCAAATCTTCACCATCGACCCAAAAATCTACTTTTGGTTTACCTAAATAGCACGACTGAATATGGTCATTTTTATAAATGCAATCTAGTTTATCGCCTGCCTGCTCCAATAGTTCGTCAATCGGTTCAGGCGCTTTAGGGTTGAAGTTCTCCCACGCAATCTCGCTTCCTTGGCAATAAGCAATCTGGCAAAAATGCCCTAAATCTTCCGAAGCGTGGTCGTAGGTCGTGTCAATCGAGCGAATCAGAAAAATAATATCGTCTGGGTTAATCTGCTCCTCTGGCCACCTTGACCAATATATACCATCCCTCCTTTTGACTGTGATATATTTCTCGCTCATACTTTATATTATCCTATATTTTCACGCTCTCGGCAAATGTTAGTTCGCATTATACCCAAACTCTGGGTTGCGAGTGAGTAGTACTTCTTTCCACCAAGACTCCCTTGCAATAATCGTTTCGTCGTCTGTCGTGGACTTATAAATGTCGAGAATTGAGTAGCGGAAGTTATCCTTCACGTAATCTAAGCCTTTTTCTTCAACTAAGGCTTTCAACTCCCTATTTCCGCCGTGCCCATTCTCGGCATAGTTCCGCCACCGACCGAGCAACATATCATTGCCATAAGCTGAGCCAACGTAGCGTTTATTAGTAAGAGTGTCGGTTATAAGGTAAACGCCTTTTTGGTTTTCTAGTACAGTTTGCCAGTTCTTTAGTTTTAACACTCTGCGTAGATCGCTCCACGACAGGTCAATGTTATCATAGCCTGGAAAATCTTCGCTAAGTTCATTATATGGTTGTTCGAGAATAGTTTTTACGCTGATAGTGTCAATAATCTCCTCGCTCCGCACTACCACATTTCTGCCTTTATCTTCGTAATGAACTACAAGCCGACCAAATAGTGAAGCATATTCGGCGAGGCTCCCCTCGTCTACGACAATTAATTGCGAGCTATTATCTAGCACCTTATAGGCATTAACTAGTAGCCAGTCCTTATCGGAAGAATACGGGATGAAACAAAATATAATATCACCATTTGAGAAGCGTTTAATATGTGCGTCTGGGTTATGCGTTTTGACCGACTCTTTCACAACGGAAACTTCGCCAAAACGGTACATTGCGAGCAAATCAAAATATCGGGATTCTTCGCCGAGTTTGGCTCTAACTTCTGGAATCCAAGCCTCAGCATTATACTGCCAATTGCTATTGAAGACGAGCTTAAGTTGGCTCATATCTTCGTTTGATAAGTGTAGTAGGCTGGTGAATTTTATAGTACTCATTTTGCTCGTCCTTTCTGGTCGCCCTAATAACAAAAATGCGACCATGTACTTAGTCGCTTAAGACCCAACAAACTGCGCTTCAAGAGCCAAATTTGCGTACATAGCCGCATTTTCTCTTGAAACTAACAGATTGCTGTTAGCAAATTATTTTGTTGAATCTTAAGCAGTACTATTGTATCATATTTTGCTCCAGATGGGAAGACGTATTACTAACAGAGGTCAGTATTGATTTTTATAGGGATAATCATTATAATATAAACATGAAGGAATCGGAACAAGATTTGCTATTTTTTGACGAGAGGCAGTTTTTTCAGATTCAAAATCTCATGTTTTGCAATAATAAACTTAAGTATGACGAAAAGTTAGCACAAGTTAAAGGCGAGATTGAAAAGATATCACCACTAGTGGATAAATATTGTAAGCCTTTCAAAGAAAAGGGTAGTAATACTCCTCCATGGGAGCATAGGCGGATGGTTGAAATAATAAGAATCAACCTAGACCCAGTCTTGTCAAGGGCTGTTTTTGTTGCGAATAACTGCTCACAAAGCAGTGTGGTAGCATATTCAGAAGAAGTTCGGAGATATTGCTGGCAAACAAATACGATATCAGCTGAAATGCGTGAATATTTGTGGAGCAAGATAATACTTGGCAACAATACGTATCACGTCTATCGTGAGCCGTTAATTTTCTTTGACAAAGATATGAATCAGATTGGTCCTAAAAACGATCCACAAGTTCTTGACAGGACGCACTCGCTTCATAATGCCCACGAGCAATGCATGTTTATACGCATTGGGAGGTATGCAGAAAAAGCCGACCTAGAATGGTTTATCGATCGATATTGGGATGAAATCACCGAGCATATGCCTATGGCTAATACGAGAAAATGGCGAGTAAAAGCAAGCTACATTATATCGCTACTAACTCGATGTTTGATACAGTGCGGCATTGAAAATGACGATATCATAGGGATGCTTAATGACAGGTCAAACATAGCCCTTGCTTATTCGAATATAAATCAGGAACGCTTTAAACTGAAAAACGAGCTAAACGAAGACTGTTTCGACCTGGCATATCAACAGTTAATAGAGAGTACAAATAGCGAGCGAATTACCCTCCATAGTCATAGGCTTGCCGAAGAATGCAATCTACACTTATCATTCGATATCTCAACGCAAAGGTTTCAAGTTTCAACAAAAAAGGGCAAAAAGAAGCCTCTTCATGTAGAATCCATAGAGTCAAAAAATTAAGATTAGATTTTTCCTTATCTTAATATTTTTAATGCCCTCGATTCACTAGAATAGGGGTAGATTCAAGGACGAAAGAATCTACAATACAAAACTTAAATCAAAGAAAGGAAGCCCTCGTGGACAAGGTTTTTGATGCCAAAAATCTGAAGCGACTACGCAAAATAGTGAAGTCTTCTGTCGGTCTGGAGCTGAGCGACGACGATCTTTACGCTTGTGCTACTTCGGTTATCAGATTCACGGCTGCGAAGATTTTACGCTCACGAGAACTCCTTTCTCAGGAGGAAAATAATGGCAGAACCGCCAGAAAATAAACCAAAAACCTTAGCAGAAGAAGCCGTTGAGCAAATCAAAGCACAAAATACGCTCTTCTTCGACCAACAACAAGAGCCGTATATTGCTCTGGATAAGAAAGGTGGTCGGGTTATCAAATTAATGTCTAAAGAGTTTGAGCGTTGGCTACGTAACTTCTTGATTAAGAAATACAAGAGGTTTCAAGGGCTAGATACAATCGTCGATATTATCCGCACCATGCTGGTTTACGAAGCCGAAACAAGTGGCGAATATCACGAGCTAAACACTCGTTTGTGTCGTACTAACGACTCAAAAGGCAACCCAGTAGAGATTGTTTATGATGTAGGAGACGGAACGCATGCTATTAGTATCACATCAGAAACGTGGTCGCTTCAAGATGTACCAATCGCTTTTCTACATCACCAACATCAAAAACCGCAATGTCTGCCTGAACGACATGGAGATTGCAGTCTTGAAGCATTACGACCGCTTTTGTCGGAGTTTAAGGATGACCGAGAGTGGCTAGTAGTTATGGCATATATTTGTAGTCTATACGTTCCAGACATTCCGAAGCCCCTTTTGTGTATAAGCGGCGACATGGGATCGGGAAAAACACTTACGGCTAGACGTATTGTTGACCTTGTAGAATGTTCTTCGCTAGAAAGTGGTTTGCCAGCAATCAAAAATAGCCAAGAACTCATGCGAACCGCTAATAAAAACGCCGTCCTATTGCTGGATAATGTAAGCCATATTTCCACATCCCTAAGTGATGACATGTGTAGGATTTGTACTGGAGCAAGTTTTAATAAGCGTATCCTATATAGCGATGACAGTGACTGGGTGTGCCAAATCTGTCGTCCAGTAATCATTACTGGTATCCCATCGACGCTGGTACAGAGGGAGGATTTGGCCGATAGGGCTGTCCCATTGAAGATTAGCCGTATTTCGGAAACTAAACGTAAAACGCAGTCTGAGCTAGACACCGAGTTTGCAAAGTTAAAACCGTATTTATTGGGGTCGGTATATAACATTTTGAGTAAAGCCCTCAAACTCTTACCATCCGTAAAACTTGAGAAATTGCCAAGGTTAGCTGACTGGTATGTTCTGTCTTATGCACTGTGCGAGAGTATGGACGGGCATACTGGACAAGAGTTCGTAGAAGCATATGAGTTCATTCTCAATAGACAGACCGAGTTAGCAATCGAATCTTCATTAGTTGCTCAAGCCTGTCGGCTATTGACCTCGCAAACTGGAACATGGGAAGGCACTGCTTCACAGCTTCATGAAATCAAACTCGTACATGAAGGCTACGAATATACCAGTGATTTTGAAGACCGTTGCTATCTAGTGAACGATCCGAATTGGCCTCGCACGCCAGCCACGCTAGGAAAAGAATTAGAGCGTTGTAAACCCACCCTGGAGAGTATTGGCATTAAAGTCGATAACAAACATTACAAGTACGGCATGAGATACATTACTTTAACCGATACTAAATGGATAAAATCTGGAACTAAGCCGGAAACTTCAAACTAAGGAGTAGTAAGGATAATTATGACGCAAATTCGAGGCTCACCACAATATAAGCCAATTCACATAAAAGCAAATTAAAGAGGAACAGATACTAATGAAGAAAGAGAAAGACCCAAAGGTCATTAAACTCAAAAATCTCAAGGTGGCATTTGCCAACCTTGATAACAAGGACGACCTCGGAAAGTCTATTTTGGTGGTCGTTGACGATCCAGTAGTTGAAGAAAAAATCAAAACGTGGGTGAGCGTAAACAAGATTGGAAAAGACGAACCAGGCGTGGCGAAGTTCAACGAATATGAAGGGCAAAAACGCTTCAAGTTCAAACTCACCAACAATACAGAAGTAGTTGATATGGCTGGGCAAGATGCTATGGATGGTCTCGACTACGGAGCAGTTGTATCAATCGTAGCTAAAGCCTACGAGTATCACCATAAACAATTCGGGAATGGCGTGAGTCAATCGCTACAAACCGTAATCGTTATGAAACCAGCCGTCAATGAGGCAAAGGCTATGACGGCAGACTTCTTAGACGAACTAAACCTAGAGGCAAACGGAGCCGAATCCGACGTAGTGCCAAAAGATATTCCGGAAGACGATTTTGACCTAGATAGCATTCCATTTTAATTATTAAAGTAAAAGGAGAATTATGAAAATTAACGACAAAAACAAACGCATTGTTGGCAGAGTTTTCGACCTAAGTGTCAACGGTGATACGACTAAACTAGTTAAGTGGGTAGAGCAAGTCTTGGACGATATGCCAAAACAGCGTAAGTTATACACTGATTTATACACACTAGAACCAGTTTTTAACAAAATTACTATTACTATTAAAATGCAAAAGAAATAGGGAGAAAGAATGAAGAAAATTAGCCGTAAGGCGAAAAACCGAAAAACACACTTGCCGCTCCTAGTTCAAGCAGATTCCAAAGAGACTGGTGGAGCAGTCAAGTTTACGGAATTTAACCTTAATGATTTTGCCAAAAGGCTTGAGCAAGCATTGCTCGAACAGCCTAACTTTCAACCACCATACACAACTACAGATATGCCAGCGTGTATTGTAGGCTATAAGGTATATCCAAATTTACCCCCAGCAGGCGGCTTCACGATCTTCATGGATATTTTGCCTGGCGATAAAGTACCGCAATACTACGAGGAAATCCTAAAGAAACTAGGAGCCGTACCAGAGAGCGACAACGGTGCATCGGCAAAACGGCAAAAAACGTAAGACTTTTAGCCATTAGCCATAAAATCGTAAGCACATAGCCCCTCTATCAAATAAATTCAACTCGCAAAAACGAGGGGCTATCTTTTTACAACAAAATAAAAGATAATTAGTGTCAAGGAGACAAAAATATTATGAGTATCACAAACGTAAACCCAAAAGATTTGAAGTTCATTATCTACGCTCGTAAATCTACGGAAGGCGAAGATCGCCAAATGGCTTCACTTCCAGACCAGTTGGATATTGCGAAGCAGATTGTGGCGAAAAATAAATACAAAGTAGTTAAGATTTTCCAAGAAGCAGCCTCTGCCAGTAAGTGTAATAACCGCCCGAAATTTGACCAAATGGTTCGAATGATTGAACAAGGCAAAGCCAATGGCATTATCTGTTGGCAGACAAACCGCCTTGCTCGCAACCCTAAAGAAAACGGCATTATTCAGCAACTTTTAATTGAAGGCAGGTTAAAACTAATTCACACTAACGACCGAGTGTATCGCCCAGAAGATAACGCTATTGTGTTCGGAGTCGAGGCAAGTATGGCTGCTCAGTATTCTATCGACCTTAGCAAAAACGTCACTAGGGGCATACGAAGTAAAAACAAGCATGGTCATTGTACCTATGTTGCTCCGCAAGGCTATCTCAATAAGCGAGATAGAGACACCAATCAGCCAATCATTGAGATTGACCCAGACCGCTTCTATGTTCTACGAAGGATGTTTAAGTTATATCTTACTGGAAATTATAGTGTGCCAGATTTACTCAGTATTTTGAACGACGATTACCACTTTACAACCTTAAAGCACAAGAAGCGTGGTGGTAAGCCCTTAACTTTAGCTGGCTTATATGGCATTTTGGAAAACCCATTTTATATGGGAAAGATTAAAGATATTGAAGATAAAAATATCTTTCACCAAGGGGCATGGCAACCTATGATTACCGAAGATGAGTACTGGAGAGTTCAACGCTTAAGGAGCAAATATGCCGAAGACCATAATTTAAGACCGACTACACTTGTAAAATCTGCTAGGTATGAGCTCAAAGGGCTACTAAGTTGTGCCCATTGCGGTTGCTCCATTATTGGCGAACATCACGATCGCCTAGTCTCTGACGGTACATATAATGAACATATGTATTATAAATGTACGAGAAAAAGCCCGTACCGCAAATGTTGTATGCGTGGAACGATTAGCGAGAAAGAAGCCTTTAGGCAGATTGACGCATTGCTTGACCATTATACACTTCACCCTTTACTCTACCAATGGGCAATGGAAGTATTGGCAGAAGTTAGAGATAAGGAACTATTAGAAAGATATAACGTAGCGAAAATCAAAAGTGCCAGCATGGACGATTGCGAGAAGGAATTTCACGAACTAGTAAAAATGCGTAGTCGCAACCTTATTAACGACGAACAGTTTGAACGAGAATCTAAAATTATTCAGTCTCTAATGGACGATATCAAACGTTCAGCCGAAGACAACGAAGAACGCCAACGTAAATGGTACGAGATTATCGGTAAAACTCTGAATACATTAACAAGCCCTAAAGAAAAGTTTCATTTAGAGGAAGATATTGGCGAGCGCAGAGCAATCTTACTTTCTATCGGTCCAAAAGCCACCCTTCGCCAAATTAACGATCCTAACGAATTAAAAGAGGATCTAATCGTTGTTCCGCAAAAATCTGCCAAGGCTATAACAGCCAAAATTATAGAGGTAAAACCGTACAAATGGATTGAAGTTATAGATAACGGAAAACGTAAGGTCGAAGAAGAATTTCTTAAAAATGCTGAATCTGGGTGTATAACAGAAAAATCGCCCTTTTTACAGGGGTCAAGTACCTTAAAATCACATTTATTTCAACTATGGTCGGGGCTACCAGACTTGAACTGGCGACCTCACGCCCCCCAGGCGTGCGCGCTACCAACTGCGCCAAGCCCCGATACTCTGTATTCTATCATATTTTGTCTCACAAATCCACCCCTTCGTCCGTAGTGGGCATGTTGCTCTGGACACTAGCTCTTTGAGGCTTTTCGGTTCTAATAACTACAACTGGTCTTCGTCGGCGGTGGAATT
>CANBER010000002.1 GCA_947367795.1 uncultured Candidatus Saccharibacteria bacterium | reverse complement strand
GACAAACCCAACTCCGGCTACGGTGACAGTATGAACCAAGGCCTCAAAACCGCCCGTGGCAAATACATCGGCATCGTCGAATCTGACGACTGGGTGGACCAGGAGGCGTTCAAATCACTTTATCTTCTTGCTGAGGCCTATGATGTCGAAGTCGTCCGCGCCAATTACTATCGCAATAAAGGCGGCAAAGACGAAAAACTCTTCAGTATCGACCCGCATGATGCCGGTCATTTGTTTGCTCCGCGTCACCGCACCAAGATCTTCTATCAAGCCCCCTCCATTTGGGCATCAATTTACCGTCGCGACTTCCTCATCAAGAATTCCATTGACTTCTTGCCTACTCCTGGCGCCTCTTATCAGGATACTAGCTTTAGTTTCAAAGTCTGGACCCTTGCTGAACGTGCTTATTTCACACCTGAGGCTTATTTGCACTACCGTATCGACAACGAAAATTCCTCCGTCAACAACCCAGGTAAAGTTTTTTGTGTCTGTGAAGAGTACGCTGAAATCGAGCGTTTTTTAAAAGATCGCGGACTTTACGATCAAATGGTCTACCTTATGCAGGCCACTAAAGCTACTGGATACTATTGGAATATGATGCGACTCACGCGTAAGTATCTTCCCGAGTTTATCGAACGTGCCAAGGCAGAGTATCTTGACGCTGAAGCTGCCGGACAAATTATCCATGAGTACTATCTGGCTCCCAAATTTTGGCAGACTGCTCAAAATCTCATCCACAAAAGCGTCGCTGGCAATATTCGTTTCGTTCGCTGGCAAAAGTTCAAAACTAAAACTCGTGAAGTGGCTAAGAAATTCTACTGCCGCCTGCGCCCGTCCTATGTCAAACAATTAGAAATTTCACACGCCCTCGACGAACTTTATGCTCAGAGCGATCTCTGTCAGCAACGCCTCAAAATGCTCACCACTAACTCGGAGGAAAAACATGTCTAAGCACAAAAATAAAGTCAAACCCTCAGCTGAGCCCGAGTCTCAGAATACGCCCGACATTAGTATTATTGTCACAGCTTACAATGTTGAAAAATACCTCCGGGATTGTTTGGATTCGCTGCTTCGTCAGACGCATCCAAATATCGAAATTATTTGTATTGACGATGGTTCTTCCGACGCCACACCCGAGATCCTGCAGGAATACGCCGATCGAGACCCTCGCATTATCCCCATTTACAATTCTACCAACCAAGGTGTTTCCGTCGCCCGCAACCTTGGCATGAAGCAGGCGCGTGCAGAATTTCTCATGGCTTGTGATGGTGATGATTTTTATGCTCCAGAAATGTGTGCTCATATGCTCGCTGCTGCTCAAACTACAGGGGCTGATGCCGTAGCCTGTGAAGATAACATCATCTACCACGCTCATCCCGAAATGAAGCCTAGCGACGACTTTTACTATAGTCTCAAGTACTCCGGTCTCCAACCCATGTCCGATCCATTGGTTTATCATACCGATCTTTCCGTACATAACAAGCTTTTCCGCAAGAGTCTCATCGAAAAATACGACCTCACTTACCCTGAAGGCCTCTGCTACGAGGATGCCTATTTTGTCGTTGCTTATTTTTGCATCAGCCAGACGATTTATTATTTGAATGAACGCCTGTATAATTATATTCGCCGTGACAACAGCATCATGTCCAACACTTGGTCCAATAAACAGGCCAAAGACACTGCCATTGATCATCTTTACGAGGCCTTCCGTCTGTACGATTTTTTCCAGGCGTATCAACTTTGGCCGAGATATGCCGAGCTTTTTTGGCAAATGTATCTTCGTTTTGCTAGTTTTGCCGTGGAAAATAGCAAAACTGCCGAACGTCGCAAACAGGCTCGCACTGAAACCGCTGAGTTCATGAACCGTCACGCTGAAGAACTTACCCTGGCTGATGAAGGCACTCGTAATGCCTTGCATGAGCTGGTTTCCCGCCATTCGTTCTTCAATACTACCAGGATTAAACGCCTGCTGCTACGCTTTATGCCAGTCTATCGCCTTCAAGTCGAAAATGTGCTCCGCTTGCGTAATCTTCAGGCCGGAAACCGCGATATTTTGAATCAAGCTTTAGATAATTATGTAAAGGAGAAACTCTCATGACACATCAACTCACCAAGCGCGTCCTCGCGTTCGATATTGACCAGACGCTCAATATCGCCAAAACCCCAATTCCGCCCGAAATTGCCGAATTATTAGTGAAATGTCTCGATTATTTCGAAATTTGTCCCATTTCTGGCCAAAAATTCGAACAATTTTTGATCCAAATTGTCGATGAACTTGGGAAAGCTCATGTTACTGATGAACAGCTTACTCATCTTCATCTTTTTGTAGCCCAAGGCACGCAGTATTATCGCTTCAATCCCGAAAAACACGATTGGGAACAAGTCTACAACCATCCTCTTACCGAAGAAGATGTTGTAAAAATTACAACAGTTTTGGAAGATTCTGCCAAAGAACTGGGCTTCTGGGAAGCTGACCAGCTCGCTGCCGGCGACGAAATTATCGAAAACCGCCTTTCTCAAATTACTTTTTCTGCTCTTGGGCAAACTGCCGGTACCGAAGCTAAATATGCCTGGGATCCTGATTGCAAAAAACGCCAGTCCATTGTCAAAAAATGCCAAGAAAAGCTCCCCGACTTTCTTTATGAAATTGGTGGCACAACTTCCATCAACGTTGCTGCTCCCGGCATGAACAAGGAATTTGGCATGACTCATCTGCTTGAAGAACTACATGTCGAGAAGCATGAAGTGCTCTACTTTGGCGACATGACTCAGCCAGGCGGGAACGATTATCCTGTAGTACAAATGGGTTTTGATACTATCACAGTACGTTCTCACGAAGATACCGCCTATGCTTTGCGTGGCATTCTGGGCGTCATCTCGAAATAAGTTTCTTAAGTCGAAGGCTTATGGTATAATAAACCTATGAAATCATATATCGTGGGCAACTGGAAGATGAACTTCTCCGTCGGTGAATCTTCCGTTTATCTTCATAAGCTTTTACAAAAACTACCCCGGCATCGCAATCTAGAAATTGTTGTTGCTCCGTCACTTGTCGCACTTCAGCCACTCTCCCTCCAAACTGACCGCAAGAAAATTCGTCTTGCCGCCCAGACGGCAAACCCGCACGATTTTGGTGCCTACACGGGAGCGGTTTCCTGCACTCAGCTGCGGGGAATTGTTGACTATTGTATAATTGGTCATTCCGAACGTCGCCAGCTCTTCCACGAAACCGACAAAGATGTTCGGGCAACAGTGGCCGCTGCCTTGCGCAACCAAATCACACCTATCCTCTGCATTGGTGAGACTGAAACCGAGCGCACCTTCGGCGAAACTCATGATGTTTTACGCGACCAGCTTCTAGGTGGTCTGTCCGAAGTCTCCACCGAAGATCTTTCCAAGGTAGTTATAGCTTATGAACCGGTCTGGGCGATCAGCACCACCACGGACGCCCGACTCGCTGCGCCCGATGATATTAGTGAAGTTGCAGGCTTTATTCGCCAAATTTTGCGCGAGAGCTATGGCAAAACCATCGCGACTAGTTTACCGATTCTGTATGGCGGCAGCGTCAATCCGTCCAACGCGGGGGCCTATCTGACTGTCCCAGATGTGAACGGCCTTTTGGTGGGTAGTGCGAGCTTGATTGCGGATCAGTTCGTTGAAATTGTCGAAATTGCTAAGAGGGTACAAGATTAATGAATAAGGCGGCAACGCAATCCGATCCTCAGGCGATGCATCATCGCCAGATTGATTTTGTGCCGTCCAAACCGATTTCTCCTGCTTCATCGCCCGCATCCAAGCCTGAATCGCAGGCTGCAGATCCTGTACCGAGCCAGCCTACTCCGCCCACGTCAGCGGCCAGCTCTGGAGCTGATACTGAGGATACGCTGAAGCCCGCCCCCGTCATGTCCGCCAAAGATGCGATCAATGCTATGTATGCTACGCGCCCGTCGGCCGCCGATGTCCGGCTAGTGTCGTCTGCCAGGGAAGCAGTCAACGCCGCAGTCAACGAAAGTGCTGGCCGCGCTTCCAAATCTGCCTCCAATCTCCATCATGGATCGATCCAAAAGAGCCTCGAATCCGCACGTCCGTCGGCCTCAGCCATCTTGCGCCGCGCTCAGTCCGATGATCAAGATGTCCCGGTAGTTCGCACTTCACTCAAACTTGGCAAACCACAGCGCATCAAATCTCCGCCCGTCGTATTGCCACCTAATTCTCGTATGGCCAAGCAGGCTCGTCCTGTACAGAATTTATCCGATTCTTCTAGTAAGGTTTCGCGGGCGGTGAGCAAAGTGCCTCGGCGCCGCGTTCTCGATCGGGAAATGCTTCCCCCGCGTCGTTTGGGCAGTCCGAAGCGCGCCTTGAGCGCGGGTCCTAGTGGGGAAACTTCGGACCATGCTTTGACGGTAGAGGTTTTAGGCGCTAATTCAGCGGAGCCTCGTGCCGTGAAACCGGCTGCCAAGCCTAACGATCATGCTCTCAATTTGGCTAAAACGGCTCCGCGTGTTACGCCGCCCCGGCGTTCGCGCGGCCCGATTCGGGATCCACAAATGCTGCCTGGACGTCCTGGCTCCAATGCGATTTATATGGCGCAAGCTGCTCAGGCCGCACAGCTGGCTGCTCGCCGTCAACGGCTTGCTAAACAGGCTGAGGTTAGTTCGCCTCCTATGGCTTCAGTGCAGTCACCCCATCCGGCTATCAACGACGATAATGGCTATGTTATGGCGGAGCCGCCAAAGCTTTCGCCGCGCCATCCTTCTCCTGAACCGGTGGATGACCCGATCGACTTTGAGGATACCTTTGGCGGCGCGGACGCAAAGCTTGGCGATCGGGCGCCGATCGGCGCCCTTCGCGCCCAGCAGGTAGCTGCTGGGCATGGCGGCCCCACTCCTGAGGATCCCGCTAGCTACTCGGAGCCTCACAGTCTGGGTGGCGCCTCGAGTTCGTTCGGCCCGAGCGCTACTCGCCTTTCGGCCGACACTGCTGGCAGCTATAGTTTTAGCCGCAAGCCTGAGGAGTCCAAAGCCCGGCCGCCTCTCGGCGCCACGTCCCCCTTCCTCAAATCTGTCAGCGTCGAAAAGCGCCCGCTTTCGGGCGAGTCAAAGCCTCGCCCTACCCCCATCTCCAAGGCTTCCGACAGAAAGTCCCGCAAGTCTTCTGGCTCCAAAAAATCCGCTTCGAGCCCCTACGATCTACGTTCGGCGCCTCCGTCCCGCCCCACCGTGATCATTCCTGCCAGTCGCCGCTCCAAGTTCCCCCTTTTCCTCTTGGTGGTCATTACTATTCTCTTAGGGGCGGCCGTCGGCGCCTCCGTCTACCTCTGTTTCTTTCAATAATCCTCCAGAAACCGCTTCTCCCTATTGACAAAAAGCAAAATCTGTGCTACCATGAAATTATGGACTAGTTTTTGCCGGCCCAAAAACGAGCCAAAAAACTCAAAAGCGCCCAAAACGCCCCTAATGGAGCAAAACGGCTTAAAACCGGCCGGCCTCAAAACTACCTAATACTCAAAATTGGCCCACGCGGCCACATTTCGTTCTTTAAGGAGGGAACATCATGAAAGTCTATTTTGACCCTAAGAAATCCGTTTTCAGCCCCAGCGAAATCGCAGTGATTGAGGAAGTTGCCACTACGTTGTATGATAGCATGCCACATCTGTCTCGTTTCGGGACCTGCATCATCGATCATCAGCTCGAAAATCCGTCAGGATACAACGAGGCTCACCTGGCTGCCTGCTTCGACCTGCCCAGCGGGATCTTCCATTATCAATCCGGGCCCGACCACTGGGTCACAAGCCACAGATTGGCTGAAGAGTCCATTGATGAGCTTCTCAAATGGCCCAGCGAGCAGTGCCTATATCGTCCGACGACGCGTTGCCAGCTCATCGAAAGTGGCATTTACCATTATGAAGGCGAACATAACGTCATGGTGATCAACTGCGACCGCGGCCGTTTCCTGATCAGCTGTCATGTTAACTACGAGTCGAAGGGATTTACCGTCAGTTATTGGGATCGCCAGTTTGACGAAAATAAAGCATTTCGTCTGGCTCTGCTCGAACTGTTAGCTAATCTGAGGCGTCAGGACGAGATCTTGCAGAAATCAAGGGAACTGATCATGTTGCAGACAGAAGAACGCGAGCTGATTATCTCGCGTCATGTTTACTCCATGTTCGGTAAGGGCGATTCTCCCGCCATCCATAGCTGGAGGAGTTCGCTGGGCTAATGGTTCACTCCCATCCGCTTCTTGCTGGCCCGCTGCTTTGGCAGCGGGCCATTTTACACCAAAGTCAAATTCGGTTCGGACCAATCAATAACAGATAAAAAATACCTCCGAAGAGGTCAAATTTCAACTTTGGTGCGAGTGGAGGTAGTCGAAACCTCATCTCAAGTTTGGAAAACTTGCATACTAACCGCTGTACTACACTCGCAAACAAGCGCCTTTACGCTAAACTCATTATAGCACACTGTGTAAATTTTCCAAGCTCCATACAGGGAATCATGTCCACATCTTGCTAAATTCCATTGTGTTTAGAATCTTAAGCCAGATGAGCTCCCCTATTGACGAATTAACATAATAAGATATAATATACATAATGAAATCATCTGCTCCCCAAACTCCCCGGGATATATCCCGCGCAGAGGCTCGCGCTTTGCTTGAGTCTCTGCGCGGCCGTGCCTTCGCTTGGGGCGGGAGCGATAACTGGATCACTCACGCTCTGGCCGTGGGCGACACTGCTGCCAAGCTCGGCACGGGGCTGGGCCTCGACCGCGACTTCGCCGCCACGCTCGGCTACCTCCATGACATCGGTCGCGGTCTCGGCCCAGACGACCACATCCTCGCCGGCTATCGTTACTTGCGCGACCAAGGATACGCCGATAAATACTGTAACATCTGCCTCACCCACTCTTTTCTCGGCCCCACTCCCGAATTTCTCTCCGGAGATCGCCTCGAGGATCCTTTCCTGGCCCAATTCTTACGTACGCATCGACCCACTGTCTATGAAAAGCTCATCACACTTTGTGATCTACTCTGTCTCGACCGCCCGCGACGTCTCGAAGAACGCCTGATTGACGTCTTGCGCCGCTATGGCACTTCCGAGCGCACTCAAACTCTCTTGGATGCTGTCTTCGCGCTCAAAACCGACTTCGAATCTCAGCTCGGGTGTAGTATTTACGACCTTATCGATTGTTCAAATTCATAATTTCATGGGGTGGGATATCGGAATTGAACCGACGACCTTCTGGACCACAATCAGACGCTCTAACCAACTGAGCTAATCCCACCATACCCAGCCTCATTATAGCATATTCTACCTCAAAGTGAACCCCTTATTGTGATATAATATTTCAGTCTGCCTCAAGCAGTGCACATTTCCAAAAAGGAGGGAATATTATGGCACCAAAACGCCAATCATTCAAGCCACACTCAGCTCACGAGCGTCAAACATCTTCGCATCGTCATCTCAGCGACCAGATCGAGGTCTGGGTCAACCGCCAAAACGGCCTCATTTCCGACCAAACTCACCTCTGGCGCAGCTGTCGGCGCCTGGCCTGCACCACGTGGATCAGCTTGCTCATCCTCGCGCTACTTAGTTTCATCTTTTCCTTCATTCCATCGTTCTCCCATCTCTGGGCACTTCGATCACTCGCGCTGCTGTCGCTTCCTAGCCTCATCTTGCTGGGCCTCGTAGCCTATCTCGCGAGCCAATTTCATCAAACCTTACTTGCCCAATTTTCCGACGTCGCTCATATCCTACACATCTTGGAGCTTAGTCTGCTCGACCCGCCGTCCGACATTCCTGATCTACCCCGCGGCCTGCGTCCCCCTGACGCCGCACCGTCTGTCCCTACTCTTCCTCCCGCATCGCTGCCGTTACTCTGTGCCGTGCTAGATCTGTACGACCTCACCCTTGATGATCTCACCCCTGATCAGCTTGATGAGCTTTTTTGCTTGCTTGACCCAAACTACGTTTTGCCGTCTCCTAATTCCGCTAACGCTACTAATTATGATAATATACTTGACAATATAGAATAAGTGTGCTACAATGGCATCAGAAAGCCATTGCAATCATATGGCTTAGCATTCTGATGGGTGAGAATACCCATCGTCTATTAAAAGGAGGAAGAAAAAAATGGCAATTTTTGGAGGAAACAAGAGCGTCACTCTGTGTCTCGCTGGCAGGTATGAGGGCGAGTTGTCCGTCACTGCTGCACGTGCAGCTTATCTTGCATTCTATGGCTGCATCACGGAAGCAGACCTGAAGGACCTTGTCAGGGGCGAGGAAGTCATTGTCAATGTAGCATCTCAACGCGCTCGCGCAGTAGACGTATACATTGTCAACGCAGACGGAGCCGGATGCCCGGAATTTACTGCGGATGAGCGCGAAAAGGAGCGTTATAAAACCCGCACCATCTGCTATGTCGGACTGACCTTGAAACGCGGTGACGAGATCAAGGTCAATCGTTCAAAAATCAGGGAGATGCTCAAGGTCTATGACTGGATCATGACCAACTGGCTCAAAAAAGCAGAGGAGCAGGATAGCCCCAGCCTCAATTTAGAGGAGCTGGACCTCGACCCCGATCTTGAACCCGGCGATGACGACATTGATCAGAACGAGCCCCCGCAGCCCAAGAAGAAAGGAACTTCCGAAGCTGACGAATTCGTTGACGAGGAACTGGTCGTGGAGGCAGGTACACCCGCCGGAGGCATACCGAAGGGTAAGACTCAGCCGCAGAACGCTGGGCAGGCCTCACGAACCATCTGCATGAACAGTGCCCTCGCACGAATGCAGATCGAGGACGAATATTTTGAGCTGGCGAAACAGTATGTCCACATGCTTAATACGAAGCAGTGGAGTGAAGACGAAGCCCGCCTGGTGGTGGAGCTGGAGCTGTATCGCATGGCCACGATTGGGCAGACAGTAAAGAAGATGAGCCAGTTTTCGCAGGACATCTTCGGCAAAGAAATTTGCTTCGAGAACGAAGTAATCGCAGATCTGATTTCTTCAATCCCCGGAGTCACGCCGGCCAAGGCAAACAGGATCCAGCAGATCCTCGAAGCAGCCTCCAGTGCTACTAAGACTGAATCCGGTGAACCTTCTCATGAGGATCAGCCGCAGAGCAAATCTGGTGGTGGCACTTCGAAAGGCGGCAGAAAGTCTGGTAGCGGCCAGAACCATGGTGGCAATGGCGGTAAAAAGGGATACAAAGACCCCAGCTATCGTCGGCCTAGCGGTTCTAACGGTCAGTCCACCAAAGCTCCGAATCAGTCCGCTAATCAGACCCCGCCCCCGAAGCAGTCAACAGCCACTTCGGCTCAGGACGCTCAGCCTACAACTCCGGAGAATCGGGCCCAGATTGGCCTCCAGGTGTCAAAGTACATCGCGGTGTTTAAATCACAGGGCTTTGACACCACAAAACTGGAAGAGGCCTTCCCGGACAACCCCGAGGAGGATATACTCACGATCGCTGATTTCAACATGCTTTGCGATGAGTATGATCTGCCTCCTATCGACCTGGAGGGTTAACTTAACCCTCCGCCCCGTCACTCAGTGACGGGGCATTTTTATGCCCAAAATTCGCCAAAATTTGACAAAAATCCCGCAGAATCTTCCAAAACCCGTATTACGTCCCAAAATCCTTTCAACCATAACAACTTTCCTCTAAATTCGTCAACTTTCCATCCACACCTTAAACATTATCATTTTCTCCCAAGTTTCAAGCCCAGATCTCACCCCTTATAATGTCCAAATAACAGGGAAACACCAATTTTCATTGAGCTTATGCATAAACATGATAAAATACTTGACAATTTTAAGCATGTGTGCTACAATGGACTTAGTCGGTGCGAACCGTGTGATATGGTCCGTACGGATGCCCATTTACAACCGAATCATCCCAGATACAAGCATTAGCATGTATCTGTTTATATAGATGTCAATCAATTATAATCCCATAATTGGCGCTCAAGCGCCTTGAATATAGCAACTTGCCACTTTCGAGCGGGGGTTGCTGCCTCCGCTTGATTTTCTCTAAATCAATCAAAAGGAGGAATGATTATGAGATTCTTAAGTAACTTGATCATGTGCCTGATCGGACTCGCGGCGTTTATCACGATTTTCCGCATCCGCTTCAGTGTACGCCATATCCCCAGTCGCAGGGCTGGGCGCGTATTATTGTTCGCTCTGGCCGGCGCTTCCGTCATGACGGTTGCCAGCGCCAAGGAGGCAATAAAGCATTTCGACACCGCCTCGGAGCTTTTCCGTGGAGTTCATTTCGACTCCACCGACACGGTTCTCGCTGCTGAGCCTCAAAGTGAGGTTCCGGCTGCCGGCGCTGAAGACACCAAAGAGACTTACAGTCCGCCCGCGCCTGCTAATTCCGCAGCAAAGACCGACGAGGACGAGGACGAGGAAGAGGAAGTCGCCCCGGAGATCACTCTCACCGACGCCGAGATCGATAAGATGTTCGGCGAGATTGATCCGCATCTCTCCTGGAACTCCATGAATATCATGGCGTACTGGAAGACTGAGATGACTGGATTCTCCGAGGGTGTGTCTCTGCCACTATACAAAGGCGTGACGGAGTGGATGGAGGAGCAGCTCGGTATCAACCAGGAGACCAAAGGTACTCTGGGCGACGCTAACGCTCATCTCGATGACGCAGCCATTCTCACGGCCCTCAAAGCTCAGATTGTTGAGTGGGCCAAAGAAATGGACGCGCTCTCCGAAGAAGAGTATGCAGCTACCTTCCACGAGCGGTTCGAGCAGGAAATGTGTACGAATCCGGTCTTCGCTGACATGGTCGTAGGCTGGATGGCGGAGAAACGGTATTTCACTGCGCGCAACGCCTGGCTGGTTGAGTTCAAGGAAGAGCTCGACACTGCCTATCGTTCTCCCGAAGGTATCCGGTACTGGCTGGAGTACGATCCTGCTTTCCCGAATGACCCCTATCACTATCAGTGCACGGGCCATGACTACCAGAAGAAAGCCAAGAAAGTTCTGGTCTTCTGGGAAGGATGGGAAGACATTGGGGTTCGCGAGGAGCTGTCGAGTCGGAATTATTATCTTCCGGCTGGACAGGAGGCTGACTTCATGCGTACGGCGCTTGCTACAGAACAGGATAAACTTCCTGCTTTCCAGCTGCGCTTCGCTTCGAAGAATGGAGGATATCTTTTCCGCGTAGGTTTCAACATCAAAGACCTGCGACTGGAAGAGTTCGATCGCAAGACCGATCCGCCCAAGGCCACTCCGAAGGAAACTCCGAAGACTCAGGAGCAGCCCAAGACTACTCCCAAGACGCCTTCGAGCAACCCGAAGACTCCGCCTAAAGAGACTCCGAAGACCCCCCCGACTACGACTCCTGATCCGACCCCGACCCCGACCCCGCCCGACGGTGGCGGCGGCAAGGACCCGGCCGAGGAGCCCAGCCACAAAGGCGACGGCAGCGGAGATAAAGGCGCTGGAGACAACTCCCAGCCCGACTACGGCACGCCATCTACTCCGGCCGAAAAACAGCCGACAGAAGATCAGAGCCGGGCAGAAGATCAGAAGCAGCAGGAGGAGCAGCAGAAGCAGCAGGAGCAGATCAAGGAGGAAGTCAAAGATGACAATGGTGGCGCCACCCATGGTGCAGAACCGCCGGCGATTTCCACTGACAATCCTGACACCTCGAACGCTGCATCTGACACGGTGACCGAAACCACCACTACGAACAATGGCGACGGCACCACTACGGAGACTACTGAGACCTCCACTCCGAGTGAGGAAGTCTCCGATGGAGCGATTACGCTCCCCGACTAATTGATTGACAATTTTCCCGGGCGGTTTCATTGCCCGGGATGCCCCAAAACCTAGCTTGTGTTTGAGATGATTCGGTTGTGGGTCAGACGCAGTTTAACAACTCGAGGACCAGTATATTAATTTGAATATTAAACTTAATTAGTTCGTACAAATCTAATAATCTAAGGAGATTACTATGAAAACAGCAATCAAATCTACCCTCGCGGTAGCTGCGACCACTGCAGCTCTCGTGGGTGTAGCGGCGATTCCATCGCTGGTCAAAGCGGCTGACTGGAATGTCCGCCCGACCTACTCGTTAGAGCAGATCAATGACGGTAGCTGGAAGAAAGGTGATATCACCTTCAACTCCATCGTCCTCAAAGATTCTGACTACGAGTGGTACAAAAACACTCATGATGGCAAGCCCATCCCTCAAGGCACCCTCCGCAACGAGACCAACTTCGTTGGCGCTCGTGTCGCTGGAACCAACCAAGGTGCCGCCAACGTCTGGGAAGGCGATAAGATCTCGGTCGAAGATGGCAAGACCTATGTCGTCCGTCTCTACGTTCACAACAATAACCCTTACGGCGAGGAAGAGGGTAACGTCGCGAAGAACACTCAGGTGCGCTTCTACGTTCCTCAAACTGCCTCCAAAAACGTTACGGTCAATGGTTGGCTGAAAGCCGACAATGCTCGTGAGAAAGATGGTTATGTCGATGATGTGACTTTCTACAACAACGACACTCCATTCCATCTTGAGTACGTTGATGGCTCCGCTCTGCTTGAGAACGGTAACTACGCTAGTGGTGCTGGCGTCAAGCTCACCAATAGCATCGTCAACCAAGGTAATCCTACCGGCAACGTTGCCGATGAGTGGACTAAGATCGGCTACAACGGCCTCGACGGTGATGTTCCTGGATGTTATAAATACATCAATTACGTGACCATCGAAGTCAAAGCGGTCTTTGATTACGAATATACTGTAGAAAAGAAAGCTCGTGTCGTCGGTGACGCCGATCGCACTTGGAAAGACACTGTTGAAGCCAAGGTTGGCGACAAAGTCGAATTCCAGATCGAGTACAAGAACACTAGCAACAAAACCCAGATGGGCGTCAGCATTCGTGACGTTTTGCCATCCAACCTGCGTTATATCAGCGGTTCGGCCAAACTTTACAATGCTAACCATCCTAGCGGTGCTACCTTCACTCATGACTATCTTGTCAATCAGGGTGTAAATATTGGTGGATATACTGCTGGCTCCAACGCTATCATTCGCTTCCAGGTGGAAGTCGTTGATGATAACTTGGCTTGTGGTTCTAACACTATGGTAAACTGGGGTCGTGCTGGTGTCGGTACGAAGACCATTCAGGATTATGCTCGCGTGCACCTCAACAAGGTCTGTGAGAACAAACCGGATGAACCAACCCCACCAACTCCAGAACAACCGGATGAACCAACTCCGGAAAACCCGGAAACTCCTAAGGAGTTACCAAGCACTGGTCCAGAAGTTGTTGCAGGCGGCGTCATCGCTACCGGCTCAATCGTAACTGCTGCTGGCTACTACATTGCTAGCCGCCGCCAGTTGCGCTAAACCACTCTCCCCTGCAGGGCTTCGGCCCTGCAGGGGGAGGCGGATGATTAGGATAGCTCTTATTATCCTTGACCGCTCTAATGTTTTGTCAAAAATCCCTTCCCGACGGAGGGGATTTTTGGGTGGCACGTAAAATTTCTTATTTTCAAACTGCTTGTGATATAATATATACTATGGATAGTGGTCAAGGTAATACAACTGAGCCGTCTGGAGCCGCAACGCAGTCTATGCCTGCAGCTTCTACCGGACCTGACCCTCAAACTTCTTCGCCGACTCCTGTGGCACTGCCGTCATCCCCTGCAGTTGGTCCTGGGTCCTCTCCTGACATGCCCCTTAGTGCGCCAGCTAATAATGAAGCTGTGGCCCCGGCGACACCCGTTTCTCAACCAATCACTTCGGCTAATATCGCCCCGCCCCCCGATCCGACGCAGGCTTCAGCGAGAAGCGCTACGTCCTCTGGTAGTGTGGTCGAGCCTGTCAGTGGTACAGCGCATCCCTTCGTTAGCCATCACCCCACCCAAACTTTTTCTGCTGAAACGGGCGATATTGTATTGAGGAAAGAAATCAATCCCAAATCCAAGAAAAGCTTAAAATGGATTCTTCTTGCTGTCATCATTATAATTGTTGTTATGTTGGTGGGGGTTGTAGTCTTGCTTGGCGGAGGTAAAGATGGGCAGTCATCCAACGCATCAAGTACGGAAACTTTTGATCGTTTCGCAACCTATCTCCTGCAAGGCTCTTCTAGTAACGAACTCACGGGAGAGTATCGTAGCGACAAAGCTTACCAACTAGATCACCAGCTGGAAGACGGCGGCTCAGATTCATCGTATTGGACCACATCAAATGAACTGCTGACTAAAGTAATGGAGACTTACACCAGTGGCGACCAGGCTAACCCATACCTCGTCCGCACCCTCAAAGAATACCAACGTACATTCAATTTCATTAATACTTATCGGCAGCTGAGAGATCCAACGGACGAGCAAATTTTAAATAGATATTTGTCCTCAAGCCAAACCGGTGTGGACAAGTTTTTGACAGATTTCTATGAGAAATACAATGTTGTAGACAGTCTGAGCGCCGAGGAATATTCCTACCACCGCACAAATCAGTATCGTACACTGTCCGAAACTTTCGCACTATATAACCGTCGTGGTTGCCTACACGGTGATCAGCTAGATGAAACATGCGCTGATAATTTAGCCGCCGATGAAGAACTCTATGCCCTTCAGCAAAGCTTTGACACTTCGAAGCAAGCCGCGGATCAAATTTTGAGTGATGCCAAACAGAAACTGGTGCAAAATTGTTGGTGGATTAATGCCCAAATCAAAAATCCAATTGTTGATCCGGAGGAAGAAAATGCAGAATAAAACACGAATTCGAATCACGGTTGGGGCCGTAGCCGGTTTCATCATTAGTGCAATTGTGGGCAGTATCATCAATATCTCGCCAGCGTCTGCGGCACCGGAAAGTGGTCTCGATAAACTGTATGATTATGCGTTGTATAACGGGATTTACGACTGCTATGTTAACGGAAATATGAAGGCTGAAGTAACTCTAAATCAATATCGCTCTCAACAAATCCTAAGCATTACGGGTGGCATGGGTAATCCATTGCCCACTGGTCTTAATGGCGCGAATGGAGATAAAGTGGCATGCTCGCAATTAATCCAGACAGCAGCAGACCGATACATTGGAGGGATACCATCGACTGCAAATACCGCTACCAACAATCAAGCTATCTCTGACTTTCTGACTCATATGGGGTATATTGCACCTCAAGGTTCTCAAGATAGCAAAGCTTGCGCGTCTTTTCATGCAGTACATAAAAATGATGCTTCGATTACGCACGAGATCCAGTTGTGTGCGGCCGAGGTCGTAGATGGTAAGATCCTTTCTGATAAACTTGACGTCTCATACTACACTTCAACGGGCGGAGGGCGATACTCTAATGCGAAGGTTTTGGCAGATTTAATCCTTGAGCCCAATAAAGTTAAGATTGACTGTAATCCGGATTGGGGGATTTCTAATGGTGGCTGCGGTCAAGTGATCGAGTTTGATCAAAATACTGAATGGAAAAAACTTGTTGCTGACATATACGGGGATATTTTTAATCGTAGTCATAAGGGAAACTACGTTCTTCAAAAAGATATAGAATATACCAATGACCCCGACTCGTCCACTACATATGCTCTAGATACTTCCAACATGGGCTCTAACAGTTCCAGCAGTGCTGCCGTGAGAGCTATAGATTACCTGAGTGGGGGAAAATATAAATATCATACCAATGTGCGTTTTAACGCGGCAGATAGGGCCACTTTATATCAGTATTATCTCGAAAATTATTTCAAGATAGAGAGCTACGGCTGTAATCTCGACTCGGATACTACGGCTCTAGCAAAAGCAGCAGGATTTATTGCAGCAAGAATATATAGTAAGGATGTCGGTGCTTATGCTGAATGTTATATCAGACCTACACAACACGTAGGAGGAAGCGTACCTAGCATAAACGCTCAACGTTATTTTGACGGTACGCCTATGACTTTTGATGATCTAATAGCTAAGCTTAATGAATATAAAGGCGGCGAATTTGTGGAGGGGTCTGACATCGGTAATATTGGCGATAGTGCTTCCGAAGGAACTACTGGCAGCACTGATAGTGATTTGGAGGCTTGCTTCAAGGGTGCATCATCATTGGGTTGGATTGTTTGTCCAGTAGCACTAGCCGTAGGGCAAACTACCCAAGGCATGTATGAATTCACAAAACAGAGCTTCCTTGAAGTCAACAAAGATGACGTCAGCGCTGAAAGCAATAGTGGCACCTATCAGGCTTGGACAGAATTCCGCAATTTTACCAACATAGTTTTCATCATAATGCTACTCATCATCATCCTATCCCAGGTCACCGGCATCGGTGTCAGTAACTATGGTATTAAAAAGACTCTACCTACACTTATCATGGTAGCAATATTGGTAAACGTATCATTCTATCTGTGTCAGCTTGCAATTGATGTGTCGAATATTGTCGGTGGAACCTTGGACAATCTCTTTGAGGGGATTGCTTCAAAGGTGGTCGGCAATGGACAGTTCGATTTTGGATCGATTATGACTGGCCTAATTGGAACACTTGGCACTGGAGCCTTATTAGGAGTTGGAGCCTTGGCAGCGTTTCATTTTGGAGAATTTCTTGTGTTGCCGCTTATCTTGGCGTTCATTTCTGCTATGATAGGAATCATTGTATATTTCGTTCTCCTCGGTGCGCGCCAAGCTGGTATTATAATTTTAGTTACGCTGAGTCCACTAGCGATCATATGCTATGCCTTACCAAATACCAAAAAATTCTTTGATCAATGGAAGAGAATGTTCGTTGCACTTCTGATGGTTTACCCAATTTGCAGCATTCTGACCGGAGGAGGTAAACTCGCCTCATCTATTCTGCTGCGTAATGGCAATAATAACTTCTTTTTCAACTTGGTTGCAATCCTACTTCAAAGCGTGCCTTTCTTCTTTGTACCTACTCTGATCAAAGGATCTTTTGCCGCTATGGGAAATATTGGAGCAAAAATTTCCCAATTTGGTAATCGCATGGGCGGGAATTTACGACAGCTTGTTACTAAAACTGACCTTTATCAAGATACGGATAAACGGCTTCGCATGCATAACGCCAAGAGAGGTGTCGACCGCATCGATGCTGGTAGGGACCTACGTTCGCGACTTGGCCTGACGGGTGCCGCTCGTCGCCGTCGCCAGCGCCTGGTTTCACAGTACAGTGCAATCGATATGGAAGACATCAAGGCGGAGCATGGCGGAGATGGCACTCTCGATCCAGCTAAACGTGACCAAGCTATTGCTAATCTCCAGCAGAGTGAGTATGAATCAGACATCAAAGGCCAAATGAGTATCCTCCAGACTACTGGTGTAGCCAACCGCCAGAAAGACCTGGAGAATGAGCACTTGGACGCTCTAAACGCCCTACGTACCAATCCTGACGATCGCGCGGCTCAGATTCGTCTACTTGCGGCGCAACGTCTTCTGGCGAAAAATGACAAAGGACGTCAAGCTATTAACCGCAACATTAGTCAAGCCGAGCTCGATACCTCCACTCAAACTGGCGATGCTCAGGCCGCCTCACGTAGGGCGTTGGAATTCGCCGGACGAGACATGTTCGATATCGCTGGCTCTGAGCTCAAGAGTAAGTATCGTGGCATGCACGATCACTTCCAAGATTTGGCTGCTGGGGATTGGGCTTCTCTGAGCCAGAATCAAATTACCCCTGTAACTGATGATAACGGTAACGTCACTGGATACTCGAACTCGGAATATGACTATCGTGGGATTTCCAGCCTTAGTGCGGCTAGGTTGGCAGCCTCGGATGACAATACTCGCGCAAATTACATCCAGGCTGTGAGAGATGGTAAGCTTAAGGAGGACGAATTCAGGAAGCTTGAGTCGACTGCTCGGGACGTCATAGACAACAAGGAGAAGCTAGACGTCAAGAATGATGTCGTTACGGATATGCAGAAAATATTAAATGCGAAATATGCTATACATAGCGGTCAAGGTGACCTATCTAAGATCAGCAGTATTCAAGCCGTTAACTCTAACGACGTAGCGCGCTTCCGAGATGCTGGAGATGCCGAGTACGGCCGCATTCTCGCTGGCATGCAGAGAGGCGAAATCGCAGCAGATGATCGTCAAGGCTTGATGTTCTTAGCACAAGCGACACTACGAGATAGAACTAGACCTATAAATCAGGAGACTCAGAAACGTTTACAAGAAATCGTCAATGAAGGTCGAAAGATACGTGTTCCACATCATCCATAGTGTCCATGCTTGCGAAGCTAGCTCACTTGCCATATAATAAACACTATTGTACCTTCATAATGCACATGAGCTTGATTTCTGAAAGGAGGAATATGGAGTATGACGTGCGAGATTCACGGTTACATTTCTACCAATAGTAGTGTTTGCCCAATTTGTAGTAATGAGTACAATGAACTTCGAAAAGCCGGCAAGCTTTCCCCCAAGATCCCTATGTGGAGCCTCGGCATCTTTCAAGATATTAAAATGCTTCGTGTGATAGCTGAACGCGAGGGGTGCCCTGAAGATCAGATCCGCAAAGCTGTCGACGAGTATATCGAGGAAAAGGGGGAACTCCAGAGAAGAGGTATCGAAGCCTCAGAGAGGTGGAAGAAAGAGGAACGAGAAAGGGTGGCACGTGAGAAAGAAAATGCCTATTTCGGCGTTTAGGTCGAATCAACTTTTGCACTGACTATACTTTGCAAAATGTGGTAATGCATCGTTCTTGCCTATCCAAATCGTTCAGCGTAGGAGCCACCGGCTCAGCCTGTTCACCACACAACCAAACCCCCGTTTATACAAACGGGGGCGATTTTTATGCAATCATATTCTCGTCTGGTGCGGGCGGTTGGGTTCGAACCAACGACCAAGCGGTTATGAGCCGCCTGCTCTAACCCCTGAGCTACGCCCGCATTTGAGCGAAAAAGGAATGCTTGCATTACCTTTTCCGAAAATGCGCAGGTAGAGATTCGTCAGAATCTGCTACGCCCGCATTTGAGTATATTATACCATATCACCTGTAAAACGTATGGTACAATATAGGCATGGGCGAGTTAAAAACGAAGCTGCGCAAAACTCAGTATTGGCTGAAACACGACCTCTTCGTTTTTGATAATGTGATTTTATTTATCGCACTCGCCCTGTGCCTGATCTGGACTTGGGGAGCAATTAGCTCAATGTCGCGCAACTGGGTGCTCGCACAGGAACTCATGAACCGCGAGCGCGAAAAAGCCCTCCTCGAACTCGAAGTTGAAACCCTCGAACTCGAAAACGAATATTACCTCTCTAAAGAATATCAAGAGCTAGCCGCACGCAAATATCAAGGCAAAATGCTCCCCGGAGAGACCATGGTCTACCTTTCCAAGAATTCCGAGTCAACTGACTTGCCGTCATCAGGTGTCGTTCCTACGCCCTCTGTTACGACTACCGCTACCAGCAACTTTGAACAATGGCTCAAATTCCTCTTCGGAATTTAGATGCTCAAAAAAGAGGGCGGTGTCTATAACATTCGAGGTCCGGTCCTGTCCTGTTCCCAATAGCTAAATTATGCCTAATTTATTTTACAAAATCAGCCACTTATTAATACATTCTCCGATTAACGTGCTGCTTTTGCTTCAATCCTACAAAAATATGCTAAAATATAAACATGAGCAATTCCTCGGAACGAAATCCTATGCCAGACCCGACTTCTTCCCGAAGTCCAGAGTCGGTCGTACCTGCGCCTCGTCCCACTCCCCCGCAAATCATTCCTCCGGTACATCCGGCGAAGCCCGCCGCACCCGCGACCACTTCGCTTACTCCCACCGTATCTCCTGAGCATCCGCATGCGCCATCTGCCACTTCTTCTGCCGCGCCTACCTCCCCCGTTCCTCCAGCTCCAGCTAATTCTCCAGCCCAGCCGTCCCAATATCAATCTACCGCTATCGGTACGCACACCGCCAGGCAGGAAGATCCGTTTGCTGAGCAAAACCAACGTTGGACCGAGCGTCAAGCTAGAGAGCGCAACCAACGCAAGCAAGTCTTCATCGGCATCGGCATCACTGTTGCCTGCCTGGTCGTCATCGGTGTAATTGGGCTGGCGATTTGGATTCTTACCCACCAAAATCGTGATCCTGAAGATGTAGCTTTCTGGAACGATGGCAGTGCCACGGAAATCAGTGACAAGGCTGAGGAACTATACAATCCACGGCCTACCGATGACAATATGTCAACTGAGGGTGACACCCAAGCAGTCACTGATTATTTTGAAGAGCAGCTTAGCCAGGCCACCAATGACGCTGAGCGCGTTAATACTATTCTTGTCGAAATGCGCCTGTATGCGAACAACGGTCGTCCCGACCTTGTGATCGAGTCATCCAAGAAAGTTAATGTCGATATGATGACGGATTTTCAGCTTGCCGACTATGGCAGCATGTTATTTAACGCATACACGGAAACTGGAGACAGTGATTCTGCCAATAGGTATATGCAGATTCTGGAAGAACATGGAGCAATAGGAGGTGAAGATGGGGCAGGCTAAAAAACATAACAGAATTTATAAAGCAGTATTTCTATGGCTAACCATATGCGCTATTTTTCAGATTTTTGGACAAACCCAGGTGCACGCCGCTACGCAATCGCAATGCGTTGGCCTCAGTGGAGCTTCCAAAGTGCCGTCGGTCCTAAATGCGTGTAGTGTCTGTGGCGGCAATAGCGATACGACACGCCGAGGCGCACTTTGGTTTAACAGTGGAGAATCTGGCAAGAACTCTAGTCTTGTGCGCACTAACGGCGTCACCACAGGAAATATTCCTATTAAACTTTGGGGACAAGTATATGCATGTGGTAGCAATATTCAGACCGCTATGGGAGCATACAGCATTTGGTTTAGTCCATCTGGCCAGTACAGGACCAACGACCCACGTTTTGATTTTATCAGCGTGCCGAGTCCTCTGCTGCGCGGTGCTACGTCGGGCCCATACACGTGGTCGGGCGGTGGCGCAACGACTGGTACTCTAAACATTGATCGGTTTAGACAAGTCGCTAGCTGTACGGCAATTGGCGATAATATTGAGCAATGTCGCTACGTCGTATCAGTCAACCGATGTTCAACCAATCGTGCGTACGTTAATGAAACTGGCGACCACAACCCAGGTACTGGTTGCTATGGTGACGACTCCGAAATCATCTTAATTATTGAAGGGGGGACACCGACCCCACAAGTCAGCACTAGCTACTTTGAATCCCAGTCAACTATTCATATTGCGTCTCAGAACGGCGACGTTGATGACCACCTCGTGACTTCTGGGTGGGATGGTTCTGCAGGCGTGGAACTTAGTACGGACGCTGATCAGATTGAGCTCGAATTTTATCATAAAGTTCGCTATCAGAATGGGTATACTCCGCACAAATATGGCTGTGGGGAAGATCATGATCATATTGATAATGCGTCCACTGATTGGACAATTACTACAGACAGTGGGAGCACAGAAACTGGAACCTTTAGCACTCCTGGCGGTGCGCCTGCTGATACTGGTGATCTGCCACCAGGCCATATTAAACAAACAGTTCATCTCGCCAAGGGTGAGACGATCAAGGTCTGTAGCAAAGTCGATTATACGCATAAGTACATGAATTATAAACGCAATGTGCAGGACCCTCATAATAGATGGAGTGACAGTAGTGGTAGGAATGTAGAAGTTCATGGTGCTTGGGTTAGCTATGATCTCGGCGATAATAAATCTGGCCAAGGCGGTTCCATCGCTTGCGCCACCATCACACGTCCTGCGGATCCTTCAGAAGAGACCGATGGCCCAAAATCGACCGCCACAGCCAACAGTACCCTCATGTTTGCTGGTGAGACTGCACAAATCGGTTGGGATGCATCTGCTACTAGCTATAACACGCGTCGCCTCGAGCAATCTCAGGCCACTGTCTATCAGGCTAATGTCGGCGTCAACTGGTATAACGGCATCACTGCTGGCAGTCTCCGATATCGTGGTGGCGATCCTTGCGCTTATGCTCGCACCAAATCCGGCTTTAATTGCAATGTTATGGACGGTCGCAATTTTCATAACGAAGAGCCCAATCCTGGTACTAATAGCGATTCAGGAGGCTATGCTAGCCCAACTGTTGTCGTTCCTGACAATACCGGAGATAAATATTGCAATAGTTTTGGCTACCGCTATCAGTATTGGTACGCTCATGAAATTGACGGCAACACCACTTGGACCCATGATAGCTCCAAGGATTACTGGAACATGTATAATTCCACCTGTCGCACTATCGCCAAAAAACCCTCCACTGCACTTTGGAATGGTAGTTTCATGACCAATGGTGGCGTCCGCACTTCTCTATCTCCACGCTACGATAATCCCGTCATGGGCAACACCGCCACGAGCCAAAACACTCCTCGCCTGCAGTATGGCTCATGGTCGGAATATCTGGATGTGATCGGCAAGACTGTTGACGGTCATTCTTCGGGCTCGACTTTCAGTGTCGGTAGCTCCAACCACAGCCTTTTCCCATATAATGTTCCACTCACTATTTCGAATAACTCTGCCTCGCAACTCGGGCATTCCGGTATTCAGTCCAACAGCTCACTTTTCACTCGCCTTACAACCTACCTTCGCAGTCACGCCGCGCCAATCGGTGCAGAGATTGGCAGCATTTGGAACACTGACTCTCAAAGATTTTATCAGCGTACTGGCGACCTCACGATTACGGGCAATATTATTAATGCTGACGCTGCTAATTATTCCAGTATTTATCAACTTCCACAAACTATTATCTTTGTTGATGGCAACGTCAAAATCAAGAGCAATGTCACTCAGATCGACGCCTGGATCATCGCTACCGGATCGATCGACACTTGCAGTGATTTCAGAGACCGTGACACCGAAGCCGACGCCGTCAATCACCCTCGTGGTACCTGCACAGACCAGCTTGTCTTCAATGGTCCCGTGATTGCGAACAACCTCATTCTCCATCGTTCTTACGGCGCTGATCCGCTTATCTCTCGCACTGGGACTTTTGGCACATCCAGCACACGTTGGACGGCCGGCGAAGTCTTCAATCTTCGCGCCGATGTCTATCTCTGGGCCTATGCTCAGGCCGGACGCTACGATTCTAGCTACACTGAATCTTATAGTCGCGAACTAGCGCCGAGGTATTAAGATGAAGCAACAAACGTCACTCAATCATCCAACAGCTACCACCCGCCAGGGCTTCACTATCATCGAAGTCATGCTCGTTCTCGCGATCACCGGGCTCATGCTGATCGGCGTCCTCGGCGGCACCTACAGCGCTATTGCTACGCAACGTTATCAAGATTCGGTCCGTTCCTTCTCAGAGTTCTTGCGTCAGCTTTATAGCGAAGTTATCAGCCCCGAATCCCTCGGCGAGGGCAATTCCAATCAATACGCCATCTACGGCAAAGTCGCGGTCTTTGGTCTAGACCAAGGCAACAATGTCGACCACAACATCTATACCGCCACTTTGATCGGTGACGTCAAGATCCCATCTAGCTCTCCAGGCAACAATTTTATCAACGAGCTCAGTCAAGTCAACGCTAAACTTTTCTGCGGGGACACTACGCGCGATCAGGAATCTACCCGCAGTGTCTATACCCCGCTTTGGGACGCCAAAATTCTCTACCCCAATAAACAACAAATGCGCGGCACTCTCATCATTGCGCGCTCCCCAACTTCCGGTACCGTCCATACCGCTTTTACCAGTAAGACTTTTGACGTCAAAGATTCTTGTGAGCCCGACCGTCAAGGCGCCAGTACCGCCCTCCAGACTGCCCTGCATAACGAGCCAGCAGAATTTTCCACCCTCGCCGACATCGATTTCTGCTTGCGTTCCGAAAACAGTAATATCATTCGTGATGTGCGCCTACGTGCCGATGGTCGCAACACCAGCGCCGTCAATATTCTCGACGCGGACAGTGGAGAATCCAAATGTCGCTAGATCTCTATCGCTCCTTTGGCCGGCATACTAGCGCCACCCGCCGCGGTGATACTATCATCGAAGTTATGTTTGCGCTTGCGGTATTTAGTCTCGTCGCCGTGATCTCGATCGCCATGATGAATGGCGGCGTGGCTCAGGCCGAAAACGCCCTCGAGAACGTCACTGCGCGCAGCGAGCTGAATTCTCAGGCCGAAGCATTGCGTTTCGTTCATAGCTCCTACATTTCCGAAAAGACGCTGCCCCTGCGCAGTAATCTTAGTGCAGAGGCTATCGCAAATGGCGAGAAGTATCAGCAATATGCTGCTCTCTGGCGAGAAATCACTAACAACGCCATCAAGCCCGATGAAGCCAAAAGCTACGGTGTACTTGATCTGGCCGGCACCGTCCACGACTCCTCCGCTAATGGTCCGCGCGGCTGCGCACGCATGTACGAGAAGGGCACCAGTGGCCGCAGCCTCCTCTATAATAGTCGAGCCTTCGTGCTTAACACCCGCAACCTAAGCAGTATCAATTCCGTCACCGGCCAAGCCGACGTCGGTATCTCCTACGTGAGTATTCGCAGCAACCCCAATGCCTTCACCGTTGCTCCGCTCAACGCCCGTATTATTTATGCTGCCACCACCGGCCCCGGTAATTCCATTTCTCAATTCACTGATGGCGGCACTATCTATGACCGCATCAAACAAGCCGAAGGCATCTGGGTCGTCGCCGTGACCGATGGCACTGCAAATCCTAAATATTATGACTTTTATATCGAAACTTGCTGGTATGGCCCAGGCTCCGTCAATCCTACTTCGCTCGATACCGTGATTCGTTTGTATAACCCGGAGAATGTTTAACCATGTTTAAAATATCTCGACCCAAAACCTCACCAAAATCTCAGCCTACCGCCAAATCCGGCTTCACTATGGTAGAAGTCATGATCGCCATGGCTTTCGTTGCTGTACTTTTGATCACTATTGCTATCGTCACTACTAATATCGTCGCGATTTACCAAAAAGGCCTCACTCTCAAAGCCGTCAACAGTGTTGGGCGCGGCCTGGTCGACGAGCTTACTGCCTCGATCAACACTGCTCCATCTGTCGACACCACCAGTCTATGTCACAGTCTCGCCCCAGGGAACGTCAATAAATGCGTCAAGGATCATGCCTTCGGCTTCATTTTCCACGCTAGTCAGAACAGTCAAGGCCAGCAACTCAACGGCGTCTTCTGCACCGGGCATTATTCTTACATTTGGAATACTTACTACGGCGAACAAGAGGGCAGGACTATCAAACTTCTTTATCGCAACACTTCCAACCAAGATGTCACGACCGAACCTCCTCGCCTCATGAAGCTCGAAGATCGCACTCATCGTGTCTGCTCCGCCGTCATGAATAGCGACTACAGTACCAACTTTTCTGCCAACATGACAATCGACATTCGTACGCTCGCCGGCAGCAGTGCATCTGACACTAATCCGCTCTGGAATCGTATTCCCACACCCGAGCAAGGTATGCTCAACCAATTCGATCTTGACCTTATGCTCTACGAATTCACTATTTTTCCCATTAGCCAAGATGCTGTCACTCTACGCACCTATATGTCCGGGACCTTCGTGCTTGCCACTCTGCGCGGCAACGTCAATATTATGCGCTCAGGAGATTATTGCCAACCCGATCGTGTGACGGATCCCATCACCGGTGAAGTCATCGAGGGTGATACGAGCAGCCTCAACGATCTCGGCTCCGAATTCAATTACTGCGCGATCAACAAATTTAATTTTGCCGCCCGTACGGCAGGAGTATAATATATAGTATGATTATTCCCAAACTTACCGCTACCAAAAAAGGCGTTGCCTCACTCTATATTGTCATCTTTGCTACCATCCTTTTTGGAGTTATTACCCTTAGCTTTATCCGTATTATTCTCTCCGAATCTCGTCAGACCAGCAATGACGACCTCTCCCAATCCGCCTATGATTCTGCCATGGCTGGCGTCGAAGACGCCAAAATCGCGGTCAACCGCTACTACCAATGCCGTACAAATCCTAGTCAAAGCGGCTGTAGCCAGCTTGCCAGCCGCCACCTCTTTGGTGGTAATTGTGACACTTTCTACCTTCGCAGTTATCTCGGCTACGATGGCAGCGGCGAAGTCAAAATCCAGGAAGGTTCTCAGCTAGGTAATGGCAGTACTTACACTTCCGATCAGGCCTACACTTGCGTCATCCTCTCCAACGTCGTCTCCGACTATCGCTCCACCCTGACTTCCGACACCCGCACCCGTGTGGTTCCGATTGGCATTGGTGCCACTAAACTCAGCGACGTAAAGACCATTCGCTTTCGCTGGTATTCCAGTGTCAACGGGACTGAATTTCGCAATCTCGATCACCAAGGCTACTTCGCCCCCCTCAACAATCACACTACTCCGCCCACCATCTCACTCAGTCTAATTAAGACTGGTGCCCAGTTCAATCTCAAAGATTACAACAATAGCACCGGCCTCGACCAAAGCACCGTTATTCTCCTACCGAGCACAGCCGACAACGCCGTGAATGATATTAGCCAAGCTACACTCAATAAAGCCGCAAATTCTGACGATGATAATTCTCCGTTTCAAATCAAATGCAAAAAAGGCGAAGAATTTGCCTGCTCCGTCGCGCTTACTGACCTCAATTTTGCCAGTGGTGGTAATGCTATGCTCATCATCTCCATGCCTTACGGCGATCTGATTACTGATTTTGCCGTCACTCTCGAAAAGCAAGACGGCAGTTCTATCGACTTCGAAAACGTCCAAGTCAGCGTCGACTCTACCGGCCGAGCCAATCAGCTTCTCCGCCGCGTCGAGACCCGGCTAGATCCAGCCGACCTTTTCTTTCCCTATCCCCAGTACGAAATCGAGCTTATCGGGACCGACGAGGAGAGTCTCCTTAAATACTTCTGGATCACCCAAAACTGCTGGACCGAAAAGGGCACATGTGACAACAATGGGCGCTTGTAACACAAATACTAGACGCCTATGACGCCTAGTATGGTATAATATTATACATAACAAAAGGAGTTAATTTACCATGGCTAAACCACTAGAAAAAGGTAGCAAGACTTGGGCCAATCTCGAACAGGCTTTTGCCGGCGAGTCCCAGGCTGCGATTAAATATCAATACTTTGCTTCCCGCGCCAAAAAAGACGGCTACGAGCAAATTAGCAGCATTTTCGACGAAACTTCTCACAATGAAAAAGAGCACGCCAAGATTTGGTACAAACTCTTGCACGATGGGGAAGTTGGCAGCACCGCCGAGAACCTCGAAGCCGCCGCAAAAGGTGAGAATTATGAATGGACCACTATGTACGAAGATTTCGCTCGCGAAGCCCGCGAAGAAGGTTACGACGATATTGCTGTCAAATTTGAGCAAGTCGCTGCGATCGAGAAGCTCCACGAAGAACGCTATCTGAAGCTTCACAACGAAGTCGAGCACGATGTCGTCTTCAAGAGTAGCTCTGTCACCGTCTGGAAATGCCGCAACTGTGGCTATGTCTATACTGGCGAAGAAGCTCCCGAAGTCTGCCCAGTTTGTGCTCATCCGCAAGCCTTCTTTGAAATCCGCGCCGAGAATTACTAGACACAAATCTCCCGGTCATCTTGAGAAATCGAGGGACCGGGCTTTTTATGCTATACTAGAAATAATGGGTATTGAGAGAAGTGTAGATATTGAATCCAATATTGATGGTGACGAAAAGCTCCATCGTCTCATTGATAGCAAAGTCAATGAAGACGATTTAGCTGAGCAAGCTGAAGAAGTCACTTTGCGCCCCGGAACTTTTGCTGATTATATCGGTCAAGAACGTTTGAAGACCAATCTCAAGCTTGCTATCGATGCCGTCAAGAAGCGTGACGATGGTACGACGCTTGACCATGTATTATTGTACGGTCCACCAGGCCTCGGCAAGACCACCATGGCCAATGTTATCGCTCGCGAAATGGGCGCGAATCTCCGGGTCACCAGCGGGCCAGCGATCGAGCGCGCAGGCGATCTTGCTTCGATTTTGACAAACTTGCAGGACGGCGACGTGCTGTTTATCGACGAGATTCATCGCCTGCGCCGCGCCGTAGAAGAAATTCTCTATTCAGCCATGGAAGATTATAAGCTCGACATTGTCATTGGCAAAGGCCCAGCGGCGCGGTCGGTGCGCTTAGATTTACCTAAATTTACCGTGATCGGCGCGACCACGCGCACCGGCTCTCTCGCCGGCCCGCTGCGCGATCGCTTCGGTTTGATTCATCGCCTCGAATACTACAAAATTCCCGAAATCGAGCGTATCATTAGCCGTACAGCCGGTTTGCTCGGTACAGGCATTGCCGACGAGGCGACAAATCTGCTCGCGAGGCGCTCGCGCCTGACGCCGCGGATTGCCAATCGCCTCACGAAACGCGTTCGCGATTACGCCGACGTGCACGGCGATGGTTTTATCAACTTAAACTTGGCATCCGCGGCTCTCGACATGATGGAGATCGACGATCTCGGTCTTGACCCGGCCGACCGGAATATGCTCCAGCTAATGCTGGAGAATTATGGCGACCGTCCGGTCGGCCTCAACACCATCGCTGCCTTGACCGGCGACGAAGCTGCTACGATCGAAGACTATTATGAGCCCTACATGCTCCAGCTTGGTTTAATCGAGCGTACGCCCCGCGGCCGTGCTGTCACCCTAAAAGCCAGGGAACATTTAAAAAATTTCGACAGTACCACTGGATAAATTGACTTGTGCTCTAAAATAGATAAACCTGTTGACAAAACAGTTAATCTGTGATACAATGAAAGATAAGGACGTGTGTAATATCGCGATTCAGTGTTTTTGATGGAAACATTGTACATTAAAATGAAAGGGGAAATCAAGATGTTTCAACTAAAGAAACAAAAAATTCCGAAGGAGACTTCGACTATGTCAGACCAACAGGTGTTAGCTACTAACACCATTCCTTCTACACGTAAACTCAGTCTCAGCGAGGCAGAACGATTTTATGGTTGCAAAATATCACGCGTGACTGAGCAAACTTTTCACCTATCCCAACATCCGCTTGCTCCCAACGAGAATTTTATTTTTGTGGTAGATCAATCTGTCATTCTAGCTTCGGACGGGAGTTTTATTAATCCATTAGAGTTTAGTAAATATCGAGGTTTGGCTGAAAGTGTAGAATTGAGCCTTCCTGAAACCACAGAATGGATTTTTGGCAGCTTTATCAATCTGAAAGGGAAGACTTACTTCCAAGTCGGTAACCCGCTCAGTATGCATGCTCAAGAGTTACACAACTTTGTTGCTCTCGGCAAGGTCAATCAAGATCCTTCAACTGCTTTTGCTGGGCGCTCCAGTCTTTTCCCACACAGCAAGCATTCCGAGTGCCTTTACTGTGAAGCTATAAAAGATTCCAGAATGTCCGACGACGGAGCTACAGAGTGGTATTTCATTATGGACATGCAATTCTTCAGCAACAAGTATGACAAACTCTTCGACGGCGTTTGTCCACAAGATCAGCAGGAAACCTATGAGCAAGCGGAGAATGAGGCGACTTTACGCAGACTCTGTACTTATTATGAAATATGGCATCGGCAATTTGGTGGTATGACCGAGCGTGAGTCTCAAGGTATCTGGGATTACCTGCGACGCTGTGACGCAATCAATGCAGAAATGATGACGTGGAGTCCGTACATGCGCGGATTGGGGACGTCATTGAAAAATCTTGGTTCGTCGCATTCCTCATCAACCTAAACGGGGCCATACGGCCCCCAATTTTATATCTCTTTATACTTGCGCTTATCCTAGTTTAGACTATAATAAGAGTCATGGATAACCCTTACGTTTTAACTCACAAGACCCCGACTAAAAAAGATTTTCTCGACACGACTGAATTTGACCAGTCCGAAATCCTTGATATGGTTAAAATTTCCACTGCCGTACGCGATTATCTCAAGTCTGGTCATACACTGAATTCCCTCTATCACAAAAACTTAGCGATGATCTTCGAGCAAAAATCCACTCGTACTCGAGTCTCATTCGAAGTCGGCATGGAGCAACTCGGCGGCCATGCTCTCAACCTTGCACCTGGCGCCATTCAGCTTGGTGCTCACGAAACCATCGGTGACACGGCTGAAGTCTTAAGCCGGATGTGTGATCTAATTATGGCTCGTGTTGATCGCCACGAAAGCGTGCTCGAGCTAGCCGATCGTTCGACTGTGCCTGTGATCAATGGTATGTCTGACTACAATCACCCCACGCAAGAGTTGGGTGATATTATTACTATTCTCGATCACCTGCCTGCCGATAAGCCTTGTAACAAAGTCAAAGTCGTATTCGTTGGCGATTGTACTCAGGTCTGTGTTTCACTGATGATGATAACGACCAAAATGGGCATGAATTTTATCCAATACGGCCCCCCCGCTAAATGGCTAGGCGATGATTTCTTGAAAATCGGTCGCGCCAACAATCAACTCTACGGCGGTAGCGTCCATGTCACTGACAATCCAGCCTATCTCGAAGGCGCAGACTTCATCTACACCGATGTCTGGTATGGCCTCTATGACAAGGAAACTCCGAAAGACGTCTACATGCGCGAATTTTACCCTAAATACCAAGTCAGCGACGAAATGCTCGCTATGACTGGCAATCCTAACGTAAAATTCATGCATTGTTTACCGGCCAATCGCAACGAAGAAGTCACCGATAGCGTGCTTGACGGCCCCCATTCTATCGCTTGGGATGAAGCGGAAAAGCGCCTCACCGCGCAGCGCGGATTGTTGCTGTATTTCGGTGGTGTCGCCGCAGCTACGCTTGACGAGATTAAAAAGCAAAAGGAGGAAAAATAATGCCCAAAGATAATAAAAAGCCTAAATTTAGGTTGCTCAGCGCCGTATTTGCTACGGTCTGTATCATCCTGGTTGGTGACGCTGTCGCGCCGACCGCATCGATTGGCAACTCGCAGTATTTCTGGTGGGCCATTACGCTCCTCGGATTTTTTGTGCCTTATGGGCTCATTTCTGCTGAGTTGGGAACCCAATATCCTTCCGAAGGGGGCATGTATACCTGGGTCAAAAAGGCCTTCGGCAAAAAATGGGCTGGACGTGTTGCTTGGTACTATTGGGTGAATTTCCCGCTCTGGGTTGCGTCACTAGCCAGCCTAGTGACGACGATTTTGACTCAAATCGTCGTTCAACTTAGCGGTAATCCTAATTTCGCCATGCATTGGAGTCTTGTTCTGGGTATTCAGATTTTTTATATCCTCTTAGTTTCAGTCCTTGGTGTGCTTCGAGTTTCGCAGAGTGCGTGGCTTTCCAATCTTGGTGCGATTGCTAAATTTACTTTCATGGCGGGACTTGGTATCCTTGGCATCTATGTCTTGATTAGTACTGGTCAAAGCGCCAATCCAATCGAATCCTGGACTGATCTACTTCCGCTCATGGAAGGCGGACACTTCAGTTTGGCTGGCCTTGGTTTCGTCTCGCTAATCATCTTCAATATGTTGGGTTTTGAAGTTGTCTCGACCTTTAGTGATGATATGGAAAATCCCAAAAAAGAAATTCCGAAAGCTATTATTCTCGGCGGCATTCTGATTGCTATTTTTTACCTTTTGCCCAGCTTCGGGATTGGCGTAGCTATCCCTGTTTCCGAGCTTAGTACTGATTCTGGCTTGCTCGATAGCTATGGCCAGCTCATGTCAATTGCCGGTTTTGCTGCGGGCGTCGTGAATGCGATTACTGTTATTGTCGGCGGATTATTCATTTATACGCTAGTCGCCAATATCGTTTCCTGGAACTTTGGCGTCAATTCCGTCATTGCTTACGCTGCGGAAGATGGCACTTTTCCTAAATCTTGGGCCAAACGCAATCAGGACGGTGTGCCTTATGTCCCATCAATTTGGACTGGAGTTGTCGCGCTCGTGATTGCGATCGCCGGCGTCATCGTTCAGCAATTTGTTCCTGCCTTTGAAAATCTTTTCTGGACCTTCTTCTCGCTCAGCCTCGTTACACTCTTACTGTCCTACCTTCCAATGTTTATGGCTTTTCTCAAACTTCACAAACAAGGCAAAAAATCTGAAAAAGCTTACTGGATTAATGGCGGAAAGTTCAAAATTGGTTTCTTTGGCGTTGTGCCCCTTATCTTGCTAATTATTGCGCTTTTCTTCACTCTCTTCCCCGAGTTCAATCTTGAAATGTTCAATTACAACTGGCCACTAATCGTCGGTGCTTGTATTGCGGTTGTTGCTGGCGAGCTTCTCGTTTGGAACATGGGCCGCAAAAGTGAAAATCAAACTTTAGCTATTAATGAACAGGAGGTAGTCCATGAGAATTAATGACACTACGCCAAAAGCCGATGGTTTTTATATGCCCTCTGAGCTGGCCGAACACCGCTGTACCTATCTACTCTGGCCAGAACGTGAAGACAACTGGCGCTACAACGCAGAGCCTGGGCAAGCCGCTTTTCTAGAAGTCATCAAAACAATCGCTAAATATGAGCCAGTCGTCGTCGGTGTCAATAAATCTCAGTATCTCCATCTTCTCGAAATGAATTTGCCTAACGTTCAAATTGTCGAAATTAGCAATAATGACTCCTGGGTTCGCGACACTGGTGCAACTTTTGTTATTGATGGCCTTGGTCATATGCGTGCTATCGATTGGAAATTTAATGCCTATGGTGGTCTCGTGAACGGATTGTATTTCCCCTGGGACCAAGATGATTACATTGCTCCCAAAATGGCCGCCATCGAAGGTGTGGACTATTATCATCTCACTGATTTTGTGCTCGAAGGTGGTTCCGTACATTCCGATGGCGAGGGAACAGTTCTGGTGACTGAGGAGACTTTGCTCGACCCAGGACGTAACCCAGATATGACTAAAGAGCAAATCGAGGCCAAACTCAAAGATTATCTCGGCGCGGAAAAAATTCTTTGGATTCCGCAGGGAATTTATATGGACGAAGATACTAATGGCCATGTTGACAATATTTGCCAGTGGGTTGCTCCAGGCAAAGTTGTTTTGGCTTGGGAAGACAATCAGGACGATCCACAATATGCTCGCTCCAAAGCTGCGCTCGACTATCTCGAAAGTGAAACCGACGCCAAAGGCCGCAAGATTGAAGTCGTCAAGATTCATGTTCCTAATCCAGTCCTCATTACTAAAGAAGAATCTGAAGGCGTCGATGTGGTCGAAGGTACTTTCCCACGCAATGAGGGTGACCGCTTGCCCGCCAGCTATATAAATTACTATAACTGCAACGGTGCGGTTATCCTACCGGTTTTCCATGACGAGCACGACCAAGAGGCAATTGATACCCTCCAGGAACTTTTCCCAGACAAAGTTATCGAGCCGATTTATGCTCGCGAAATTCTGCTCGGCGGTGGCAACATTCATTGTATTACGCAGCAGGTGCCGCGCCCATAAACGTCTATAGATCATGAAGAAATTGCATTATAATGGTCCAGTCGTATTAGCCGTGCTTGACGGTGTTGGCTTGCGTACCGCTCGCAGCGGCAACGCTTTTCGCCAGGCCCACACCGAATTTCTTGATCATGCTTTGGCCAACTATCTCAATATTCCGCTAGCTGCCTCAGGCGAAGCAGTTGGTATTATGCCTGGACAAATGGGGAATTCCGAAGTTGGCCATAATGCGCTCGGTTCTGGACAAATCATTAAACAAGGTGTCGCCAGCATCGAAGCTGCTTTTGCCACAGGTGATATTTGGAACTCCAAGGCCTGGAAAGATGCCATGAAATGGTTAGGTGCTGATAATTGTGCTAAGAGTAAAGACGATGCCTTTGTGGGAATCTTCACGGCTAACGAGGAGCGAACGAAGCGAGTTTCTCCTATAACGACAGTACGAAACGAAGCGGGCCCCAAAAAGCATCAGATTTGCTCAACTCACATTACTGGTACCTTACATTTTTGTGGTATCTTTTCCGACGGCGGAATCCATAGCGACATTCGCCATCTTGAACAAATGATTACTCAGGCCTACAAAGCTGGTATTCGTCGCATCCGTATCCATGCCTTGTTTGATGGTCGCGACGTCCCTCCTCAGTCTGCTCTCGAGTACCTTGAACGCCTAGAAAAGTTTTGCACCAAATTCCCAGACGCGGATATCCGCATCGCGTCCGGCGCTGGGCGCATGGTCGCTGTGGCGGACCGCTACGGCAATGACTGGGGTATGGTCAAACTCGGCTGGGATATGATTGCACACGGTCAAGCTCCGCGCGAGTTTAAATCTGCTCGCGACGCCATTAAAACTTTCCGCCGCGAAGACCCCAAAATCCAAGACCAATATTTGCCAGCTTTCGTGGTCGTAGAGAATGCTGCAGCTAGCTCCGCTTTAGCTTCCCGCGCTGCTCGTGCCAAAAGCTCTGCTGCCGAGCAGAAGCACGGTGCAAGACCTATTGGGGCAATGCAAGATGGCGACGTGATGATCTATTATGATTTTCGTGCTGATCGTGCTGTTGAGATTGCCGCTGCTTTCACCGATCCTACCTTTAAAGAATTTGATCGCGGTAAAATCCCTCAAGTTCTCTTTGTTGGCTTGACGGAATATGATAGTGATCGGCATATTCCTAAGCATACTCTCGTACCCCCAGTAGAAATCAACGCCCCCCTTAATACTTTTCTTGGTCAGCAGCAGATTTCGCAGTTTGCCATTTCAGAGACTGTCAAGTTTGGCCATATTACTTACTACTTTAACGGCAATAGTTATAAGCAAGCTCCACATGAAGAACACTTTGAAGTAGCTTCTGACGCCAATCCATATTATAATACTCGCCCCTGGATGAAAGCTGCAGAGATCACCGATATTGTCTTAGATAAACTCGATCAGTACCAGTTCATTCGTATTAACTATCCCAACGGCGATATGGTCGGGCATTTTGGCGAACTCGAACCGGCAATTATTGCGGTTGAGGCTATCGATCTCCAACTCGCGCGTCTCGCTCGACGTGTTGATGAGCTTGGCGGCATATTGCTGATTACGGCTGATCATGGCAATGTCGAAGAGCTCATCGACCGAAACGGCATTGCCAAGACTTCACATACCACCAATCCTGTCCCCTGTATCTTTTATGACAATACGCCCAACCGTCTCAAATACCACGCTGCTGATCTCAAACATCCGGGATTAGCCAATGTCGCCGCCACTATTACGCGTTTGCTAGGGCTGGCCGATTATCCCGCATCGTGGCAGCCACCACTCATCGAATCCTAGACGAATTCTCAGATTGCCAAACTGAGCCACATTTCTTTGGTATCCCAGTTTTGAGTTTCGCCTTGCGAAGTATGCTATAATATAGTTATGTTAATCAATGCTTCGCGCCTGGTCGGATGCCCTATTCTTAGTTTGCACGTTGGTGGCCGAATTGCTCAAGTTTCGCGTCTTATCATTGACCCCGATAATCTCAAAATAGCTGCTTTTGAAGTCGAGGGGCCTCTGGTCGCCCAACAGGATGGTAATATTTTGCCCATCGAAAGTATTCGTGAGTTTTCTCGTCTAGGTCTCATCGTCGACTCTATTGACGAGCTGGTCAATCCGGATGACGTGATATACCTCCAAAACATTCTTAAGCTTCGTTTCTCACTTGTAGGTCTTAAAGTTGAATCAAAAAACGGTTCTAAAATTGGCAAAGTGAGTAACTTCACGGCTAATCCTAGTAGCTGGCAGGTTCATCAGCTCATCGTGCAGCGTCCCCTCCTCAAGTCCTTTCTCGACCCTGAGCTCACTATTCCTCGTCATCAAATTATCTCCGTTGACGATTACAAGGTGATTATCAAAGACGAAACTAGCAAATCTAAAACTTCCGCGGTTCGCGCTACCGACTTCACCCCGAATTTTATTAATCCTTTCCGCGAACCAGATTTTGCGCCCGATCTCCGTACAAGACCCGCTCGTACGAAACCGGCCGATCAATCCGACTCAGATTCATAATCACGACACTTCTCACCGAGAGTCAAATTGCATCGCTACCGACCCACTACGGTCTACATTGTTTGCCAAAATCCATCATCCTGTTTTGATGCTTCGACGGCTTCCTTGGCCTTCTGAAAGTTAAATCCTTGCCGCACGAGATATCCCACTAGCTGGAAATCATTATATTTTCGACGCTTTTTCGCTATTACCTTCAAAATCTCCTCATCTTCAGGGCGGGGAATCTTTTCCAGGGCCGCAGTTGCTATTTCTGGCGACACTCCTTTTTGGAGCATTTCCATTTTTAGCCGCTTCTGGCTAATCCCCTTCCTAAGATAGCGATTTTCGACATAAAACTCCGCAAACTTTTGATCATTAAGGTACTTTTTTTCAATCAATCGATCTATCACTAATTGAGCTACCTCATCTTCGATCTCCGGCAAGGGCTTTTTCTCATCTTTTGCCCGTTGCCGGTTCAACTGCTTGCGTTTATATTGACGCCGCCTGAGATAATCGCGTGCCTCACGAATCGAATGTGGCCTCGTGATGGTCCATTCTAAGGTCCGCTGATATAGTTTTCCAAATTCTGATGCTTTCCTGAGCTGAGCCAGTCTTTCATCGTTGATCTTTTGACCAACCTTGACGCTATATTCGACTACTTGCGTTATGTCTAGGGAGAAGGCAAACCTGCCATCTAAAAATACATTAACACGATTCTTGTCGCGCATCCCCGGAGTTAATTTAGTAATCGTATAGTATTCTGGCTCTTGCTCTAATTTCAACCAATCCATCCCCTCCGGACCAATCATTTCCTCATCGCTACCATATATTGCTTCCGCTTCGCGTCTACGACGTTCTTGCTCAGAATCCCCTGCTTTTGATAACGACTCGATTTCTAACATCCCACTCCTTGTCGAATATAATATATATTATCGTATGCCGCGACATACTTAGTTTAGCTATGCTCTATTCGGTCTCTGCATCTTCCTCAGGCTCATTCTGGCTACCATCGGCCTCATCTTCATCTATCAAATGCGCGGCCACGCGTACTTTATGGTCAATTTCTGCTAGTAAATCGGGTTTTGACTTGAGTAACGCCTTTGCCGCCTCACGTCCTTGCGCAATGGTTTCCCCGTTATATTTCAAGAATGCACCCGCCTTATCAATCACGCCACGTTGTACTGCCAAATCCAACACGTCGCCCACCTTGCTAATCCCTTCGTTATACATAATATCAAACTCCGCCGTTCTAAATGGTGCCGCAATTTTGTTTTTTACGATCTTCACCTTGGTGCGATTCCCGGAAATATTGTCACCATCCTTGATCTGCCCAATTCTACGAATATCCATCCGCACCGAGGCATAGAACTTCAGCGCATTTCCGCCAGTTGTCGTTTCGGGATTACCAAACATTACCCCAATCTTCATCCGAATCTGATTGATGAAAATCACCGTTGCCTTACTCTTTGAGATAATACCAGTCAACTTCCGCATTGCCTGCGACATTAAGCGTGCTTGGAGACCCATTTGCGCATCACCCATGTCGCCATCAATTTCCGCTTGAGGCACCAGTGCCGCTACTGAGTCCACCACGATCAGATCCACGGCTCCACTCCTCACCAAAGTTTCACAGATTTCCAGGGCTTGCTCGCCGTTATCAGGCTGCGAAATGAACAAATTATCCGTATCTACACCAATCTTCTTCGCATAGGCGGGATCTAGAGCGTGCTCTGCGTCAATAAATGCCGCCTGTCCACCCTGCTTTTGAATCTCCGCAATCGCGTGTAGCGCCAGAGTAGTCTTACCAGACGATTCTGGGCCATAGATCTCAATAATTCTACCTTTAGGGTACCCACCGCCCAAGGCTAAATCTAGCGATAACGACCCAGATGGCAATAACTCCACGTCAATTTTCTGACTCTCCCCGAGCTTCATGATGGATCCATCGCCAAATTGTTTCGTGATCTGCGCAATCGCGAGATCTAACGCTTGCTTTTTGCCAGATTCGTCCGCCGTCATTGTCGCTTCTGATTTTGTAGTCTTTTTTGCCATATTACCTTCCTTTGTTGTTCTTATTATAACATTGATCTTCTTTTGTGACGTTACAAAACGTCTCAACACGCCGAAAACCTGTCAGAGTGCGCACCTCAGCGGCTCGCGAGCGCGTATGTAGCCACTATATATCAAAGTTTTCGAAATCTACAACCATATGCATGATCAAAATTAAAAAATCACACAATTTAGCCCCGAAGCTACATCCTGCTTCTGCTAATTTTGATCATCCTTATGCTTGACAACGAAAAACTAGCTTATTTTAGGCCCCACAAAAATCACCCAATTATCACGGCTATGCTTGACTATCTCAAGCCTTTCTATCTCGCATTCTAGATCCCGTTCAGTGGCTGAATGTCTGCCCCTAGGCTATTCAGACGCTCAGCAAAGTCCTGATATCCCCGGTTAATCGAATAAATATTCCTCAGAATTGAAGTTCCTGGGGCTGCCAGCATCGCAATTAATACAACTACAGCTGGCCTCAGCGCTGGTGGCGCGACCAATTCCGCCGCTCTCCAATTTGTTGGACCCTCGACATACACCCGGTGCGCATCAAGCAGTTCTACTTTTGCATTTAAATTCTCTAGATATGTCACATAGACTGCTCGGTTCTCAAACACCCAATCGTGAATCAAAGTGCGCCCCTTTGCCGATGCCGCTATTACCGAAAAGAAGGGAAGATTATCAATATTTAAGCCTGGGAATGGCATTGGTGCGATTTTATCTGTCGGTGCCACTAGCTCTGATTCTAAAATTTTCAGATCTACTAATCGCGTTCGGCCATTCGTACTATAATATTCGGGCGACTGTTCAATCCTTGCTCCCATGCTCTTCAATATTTCCAACTCAATTTCGAGAAATTCAATTGGTGCCCGTCGTAGAGTCAAATTAGATTTCGTAACCAATGCTACCGCAATAAATGACATCGTCTCGATCGGATCTTCTGCCGGCGCATATTCTACTTCCATGTTGATCTCGGATTTCCCATACACCCGCAGCGTCGTTGAGCCTATCCCCTTTACCCGTACACCCATTTTCTCCAAGAAAAAACATAAATCCTGCACCATATAATTTGAAGACGCGCCCACAATCGTTGTCTCTCCCGGATATAAGGCTGCCGCCATCAAAACATTTTCTGTCACCGTATCTCCGCGCTCAATTAACACAATCCTTTTTGGAGGATAGGGCGTTCCGACTTGATCAAAATACGGCATTGCTTTAAATTTAGCTTTCCGACTCTTCTCATTTTCTACCGTTGCTTCATAAAACCCGCTACAATTTGCCGCATCAACTTTGAGTCCAAACGCCGAAAGCGCCCTTAAATGTGGCTCGATCGTCCTTGTGCCAAGTGTGCAACCACCCGCATATGGCAAACGAAACTTCCTAAATCTATGTAGCAAGGGTCCCATTAACATCAAAATCGAACGTGTCTTACGCGCCGCCTCGACGTTAATATTTTCGATTTTTAATTCATCTGGTGATATAATCTCCAAATCACGAAATTCATTTATCCAGCGGCACTTGACTCCCATCGACTCTAGAACTTCAATAATTCTGAATACTTCTTCAATGCGTGCCAGATGTTTTAGAGTTGTCGTTCCATTATTTAGCAGCGCCGCACACAGTAAAGCTACCGCGGCATTTTTGCTGGTATTGATTGTCGCCTCGCCGTGCAGCTCTTTGCCGCCATGAATCCGATAGCTCTGCGCTACTGTATCATTAACAGAGAGAATTTGGCTTCCTAGTGCCTTTGATATTTTCTTAATCAACTCAAGAGAAATGTTTTGGCGCCCTTTTTCAATCCGGTGAATCGCCGATTGACTGCTCCCAATTGCTTCCGCAAGCTGAGCTTGAGTCCAGCCTTTATCTACTCTGAGCTTCTCAATCACCCGCCCAATTGACGCTTGATAACTTGGATTTTGTGATCTTTTTGACATGTCCTTATTCTACCACAAATATATCACCATGTGAATATTCATAATTTTTCATTATTCGCCCCATGATATATCTCTTGTACAGTAAATCAGTCCTTTTCTGCGTGTATTCACAACTCAAAATCTCTACTGCTTTCCACAAACTACATTATTGGCGTGTACCCAACCTTCTACACTCCCTCCATCCAGATATTCACCATCAGTAGTTGCTACCCGCATCGTGCCGCCAGCTTTAATGTATTCATCGATCGGATCTGTCACTACATACTCCTGGTCCATCGGTCCATAATCACGAGTCTTGACGTACTCTACAATTTGGTGTAACAGGCTGGGAGACATAATATATTTACTAATATTAATTAAATTCGATGGCGCTTCTTCAACTTTGGGTTTTTCTACTACCTCTTCCAATAATCCATCTTTCACCGAAAACACCCCGTACTTTTCTACTTGATCTCGTGGTATTTCTACACCCAAAATCGCCGACTCATTCTCTCCTTGTAAAGTTTCAAGCAGGGAATCTGCCGCCGATTTGCCTCCCGGATTCCACACAAAATCATCTCCCATAAACACGAAAACCGGCTCATTGATATTATATTCCTCGACCACCATCGCAATCGGCACTGCTGTCCCATATTTTCCGGCCGGATCTTGCGGTACGTAATGCACCTTGACGTGGTCCGGCAAAGTTTTCGCGAGCTCAAGCCGGTCTAGCTTGCCACGTTCGATTAGATATTGGTTTAAGGCAATATTATCCTGATAAAACGCTTTTACCTGACAAGGGTCAACGTTGGAGATCACCATATAAATATCCGTCACGCCTGCCTTAATGAGTTCTTGCACGGAATAATCCACCAACGGCCGATTTCCCACTGGCAACATCGATTTCTCAATAATTTTCGTAATCGGTAACCTACGCGTCCCCCATCCAGCCACTGGAATAATTGCCTTCGTAATCATGTCTTCACTCCACTTAGATTGGATCAATTATATCATACTTTTGAGATGTCAATTTTTTTTTCAGATTCCGCACTTTGACCTTTATAAATTTTCTCGGACAAATCTTTTGTCAAATTAGCATGAGTGTGATACAATGAAATTGTCTACTTTATATCGCGACCAGTTTTTGGTAGTAATTTATGCCATCAATACCTATACCCTAATCTGCATGTTGGAGATGCTTTAAGCGGCACCGCATAAGTAGCTTTCTCGAACATGTGTCGGGTATAGGTTGCGAATGGAGTAGACACCTTGCGGTGTCGCTTTTTGCATAAGCACTTTGGCATGATAGTTCCTTTTCTGACCAAACATGACCTTATCGTTTGGAGATAGATCAGCCATTTGTAAGCCTAGCGACACCCAAGGTGGAAAGTAATAACTCGTCAAACTGTACGCGCCTGCTTACTTTTTGACGTCCTAACCACTTTTGGAGGTAAAAGAGGTGACAAAAACTCACATTATCAACCATCAAACTCACATCCTGCGCACCATAGGATGGGGAAGTATCGGCTTGCTCGGTCTCATCGGCCTTCTAACCATCTTCCCCAGCATCACTAGTACCGCTAACGCCGAGGAGCATACTTCACGTGCATCCCAAGAATTCTCTGTCTGGGCCCATCCCGTGATTTCTATTAGTCTCGATGATCACGTTGCGCTCGACATTAATCCCACCAGTGAGACCAAACTCAGCACCGTCAGTAGTACCATCAAAGTCTCCACCAACAACAGTTCCGGTTATGGTATCTTCCTTGGCATGCAGGGAAACACTAATGCCCTCATCAGCGACGACGGTACTAGTTCCGCTCAGATTTCTGCTATCACGAGTAATAATAATTTCACGAGCAACACTTGGGGATATAATCTGAGCAAAGGCTCCACCCCTGGCACCGACTTCTCTGCCGTCCCCATTACCTCTACCAAACTCCCCGAAGCCAGCACTACCACCGGCGCAGAAAATGCCACGGATACTTATACTTTAACTTTTGGTACCGCCATCGATACTACTCTTCCTGCCGGTGCTTATCGTAACTCGGTTGTGCTTTCTGCAGTTGCCAATCCTATTGCCATCACCAGCCTCACCCAGCTCACCTACATGCAGGACATGACGCCAGATATTTGCACTAACTCTCGTGAAGACAGTACCAAACGCCTCATCGACACTCGTGACGGCAAATCCTATTGGGTTGCCAAACTCGCCGATGGTAATTGCTGGATGACTCAAAATCTCGCCTTTGACCTTGTCGCTGGCAAAACCCTCACCCCATCCGACACCAGCATTACAAGTGAGTGGGTGGTACCGAGTAGTACCTATCATGGCACGGATCAGATCGACGCAAGTTCGACCAACTATACTTTATCCTGGAATTTTGGTGACTACGTATTAGCCTCTCCTGCCAAAATTAGCGAAACCGGCTGTCGAGTTACTCTCGGCGAAAGCCTAGCAGAGTGTTCAGAATTGCAAGACGTCAGCGGCTGGCAAGCAACCCTCGGTGCCTACTCTACCGACCCCAGCGCCCCCAGTGAAAGCTGGACTGCAATCGACCGGGAAAATTTCAGCTATGACGCTCACTACACCGTCGGCAATTACTACCAGTTTAATGCTGCCATGGCTGGCAACGGTGGTCCGGATGTCATGAGCTCCCCGGATTCTCCAGATGGATACAACGATCGAGAAACGCCGGGCTCAATTTGCCCCAAAGGATGGAAATTGCCCGTCACCGGCGCTAATCCATCGACCGGCGTGATCTATGACCGTGAGGACAGTTTCTACCGTCTTTTCACTGCTTACGATTATAAGTTCACTCTTACCGAGTCAAACAGCCTAGCACATTATGCCGAGAACACTACCAAAGACCTCGGCAACGGCAACAACCAAAACATCACCATGAAACCACTCTATATTGTTCGGGCTGGTATCATCCACCCAACCGCTTCCGCCGTATCTTCATACGGACGAGACGGGTTGTTGGAATCCTCAACCGCCGGGACTGTTGGAAGTACTAACAACCGCTTCTATCTTACTGGAGCAGATGCAATTATTCCAAACGGCGGTAACCACCGCACGTCCGCGATGAATGTGCGTTGTCTCGCCAAGTAATTAAATTATAAATTCATCCTTCTCTAACCTCACCATCCGACCTTTCGGCAGGTTAAAATACTTTCCCGGCCTAGATGTTAAAATGGCTTGCCGAAAATCCTCCAACTGCGGGCGCGTCATCTTCACGCCCGCTTCCAAAAGCCCCGCTCGTAGCAACTCCAGTGCCACTTTTCTCCCGCCTTCATCTGAGTCCAGCTCTCGAAACCATTTTCTTTGCCACTTTTCTCCTCGACTAGGCAACATTTGCCGGATTATGCTATCGATTTCGTGTTTCAGCTCTTTTTGTCTGCGCCATAAGTTCCACAGCTCCATTTTTTCTTCCCATTCTAGACTATACTCTCCTAGCCTCTCTCGTACGCGATTTCTAAAATATTTCATTTCACTATTTGACTGATCTTCACGGAATCTCAGCCCACGTTTGGCCGCATATTCCAGAATCGTTGCCTTATCCATCGGCTCATATATATCTATCGCTTCCAAAAACGGTCGATATACTCCTTGCATATCCAAACACGCCAACCCTCTCCAGCCTGTACCTCTCAGCAGATTGATGATTACAGTCTCCACCAGGTCGTCCAAATGATGTGCCGTATAGATCTGGCCTCCATATTTTTCAGCCGCCGCTCGGAGAAATCCATATCTCGCCTCCCGCGCCTGTCCCTCTGATGCGGTATGCCCCAGATTGCCCTTTTCGCTAATATACCATATATGATATACGTCTTTAGCTATTGTCTTGACAAAAAGTGCATCCTCCAGGGAATTATCACGAACTCCGTGGTCAAAATGCGCTACAATTATATCACCAAACGAATAATCATTTTTTTGCATATTCGTCCCATGATATATATCTCGGCTATATTTTTTCGTCAAAATATCCAGCATTACCATCGAGTCCACCCCTCCAGAGATTGCGAGAATTTTTTTCATATGATATAATTATACCAGTATTACTCTAGTTATGACGAATATTGATCACATCCGCAATTTCTGTATTATTGCTCACATCGACCACGGTAAATCCACCATCGCTGATCGCATGATGGAGTTAACTGGCACGGTCTCTCAGCGCGAAATGAAATCTCAGCTCCTTGATTCTATGGATCTTGAACGCGAAAAGGGCATTACTATCAAGCTTGCTCCAGTCCAAATGCACTGGAAGGGATATACTCTAAACTTGATTGACACCCCTGGCCATGTCGACTTTTCTTACGAAGTCTCGCGCTCGCTTCAGGCTGTAGAGACTGCTGTACTCGTCGTCGATGCGACTCAGGGCATCCAGGCTCAGACTCTCGCCAATGTCTACTTAGCTTTAGAACAGGACCTTTATCTCATTCCAGTTATTAATAAGATCGATCTGCCCGCTGCCGACGTCGAAAAAGTCTCTGCTCAAATTATCAACCTCCTCGGCTGTCGCCCCGAGGATATCATTCTCGCCTCCGGTAAGACCGGCCAGGGCGTCCCCGACATCCTCAACGCTATCATTGAGCATGCTCCAGCTCCGCGAGATTTGGCATTTAATATTTCTGGGAATCTTCGCGACCAACGGGGAGCGAGCGAAGCGAGCAAGCTGCCTGTAACGACAGGCTGGCGCGAACGGGTTCCAGAAATGTTGAATGATGAATCTCGCGAAACTAGAGCGCTCATCTTCGATTCATACTTTGACGATTATCGCGGTGTTGTTCTTTACGTTCGAGTTTTTAATGGCGAAATCCCTAAAGCTTCCGAGATTCATATGATGGCCACCGAGACCAATGGTCTTGCTCTTGAAGTTGGTAGCCTCACTCCCAAAATGAGTCCTGCAGATAGTCTGAGTGCCGGTACGATTGGCTATATTGTGACCAACCTCAAAACCACCCGTGAAGCCAAAGTCGGCGATACGATCACCCTCGCCAAATCTCCTGCCTCGGCGCCACTTCCTGGCTACAAAAACGTCCTCCCCTTTGTCTATGCCGGATTTTTCCCCGTTTCCAACGATCAGTATCAAGAGCTCAAAGATGCCGTCGAAAAACTCGCCCTATCAGATTCAGCCCTAAGCTTCGAGCCCGAAAATTCTCCAGTGCTTGGTTTTGGTTTGCGGATTGGGTTTCTCGGCCTTCTCCATATGGATATCATCAAGGAACGCCTCGAGCGTGAGTTTGGCCTTGACCTTGTGATTACAAATCCTTCTACCAATTACGAGGTGACGACTTCTGATGGCGAAAATCTCAATATCCGTTCTGCTGCCGACTTACCCGACGCATCTACCATCTCTGAAATTCGTGAGCCTTGGGTTAAAGGAGAAATTATTCTCCCTCAGAGCATGATCGGTGGAGTTCTCGGTCTGATTAACGACAAGCGCGGGCATCAGACCAACCTGAGCTATATTGAAGATCGTGCTGTGATTGACTTTGACGCGCCAATGGCAAACTTGCTGACCGATTTTTATGATCAGCTTAAGTCGATTACTTCCGGCTATGCTAGCTTCAACTATGAACTTGCAGACTATCGTCCAGAGGATCTCGTTCGTCTAGATTTTCTCGTTGCCGGAAATCGCATGGACGCCCTAAGCTTGATGTGCCACCGTAGCGAAGCTGATGCGCTTGGTCGCGAAATTACTAAGAAACTCAAATCCGTCATCCCGCGCCAAAATTTTGAGGTCGCTCTCCAGGCCGCAATCGGTGCCAAAATTATCGCCCGCGAAACCATCGGCGCTTATCGTAAGGATGTCACTGTCAAAATCCACACCGGCGACCGCGATCGTAAAGCCAAACTCCTTGACAAGCAAAAGAAAGGCAAAGCCCGGATGAAACGCTTCGGTAAAGTTGATATCCCCTCTGAGGCCTTTACTGTCATGTTGAAGCGCGACTAGTGTTATAGGCTTATCTACCACGGGCCAATCAGCTCTTTGTGCGCTAATGGCGATCTTACATAAAACTGTGTTATAATAGGGCCATGGACATAGTACAACTTAGAAATATCAAGAAGCAATACGGCGAAAAGGTTATTTTTCAAGACATAAACTTGAATATCCCTGCCGGTTTTTTTACGGTGTTGCGTGGCGAGAGTGGCGCAGGCAAATCGACTCTGCTTAATATCATTGGCGGACTGGAAGCTCCGACAAGCGGAGAGATAATTGTAGACAGTAAAGATGTGCGCCAGCTCTCGCGAGAGGAGCGCACAAATTTTTATCGCCACGAAATTGGTATTATATTTCAGGGGTCATATCTGCAGCCGCAGTTTACACTACTCGAGAACATTACTTTGCCGGGAGTATTTGCAGGTATGCCCGAAGCGGAAAGAAAACAACGCGCTGAGCAGCTAGCTGAGATGCTAGGGATTACTGAAAACTTAAATTTTTTGCCAAAGGAAGTATCGGGTGGGCAAGCAGAGCGAGCTTGCATTGCACGAGCGCTACTGCTCAGCCCAAAGATTATTCTAGCAGATGAGCCGACTAGCAACTTGGATGAAGCGAATGCGAAGACAGTGTTAGAGATTCTGAACTATATTCGTCAGCAGATGGGTATTACGATTATTATTGCCAGCCATAGTCGTGATGTAATGGAATTCGCAACACAGATCGTAGAGGTAGCAAACGGAGCGATAAAAATAACGGCATCACAAAATCAAGTAGCTCAATCGGCCATGCCAATACAAAATCAAATAGCCCAACAATCTGCGCCAGCGCAAAATGTTGCAACTAGTCAGGGAGTGGTAAGTGACAATCAAGGAAATCTTTAGACTTTCACACCGTGAGCTAGTAGCTTACCGCACAAGAAGCCGTGCTACTGTTATTACAATTGGAGTATTATTTGGCTTTTTATTGGCAATACTGTTTATTATGCAAGGGTTAGAAAATGTTACCATGCGATATGCAGGCAATAAAACAAGTGGAATCATATATTTGGTTAGCGATTATAAAGATCGGGGTCTTATCTTAGAACGTATTAGCAAATACGGTGGGGAGATTACTACTCTGACAGACGAACAAAAAGCTGAGATTGGCGAAGAAATACCGGATTCGATGGTAGTGGCAAAATTTGATAATTCAAAGAATGCTTATCAGTATTATAATGAAACCGATGCAAAAGAATTACATTATAATTCTGATGACTATGAGATCGTAGAACTTTTTAGTAATCAAATCGGTGTATATAGATATTTTCGGGAGAAAAATCGGAGTTTTGTGCGTCCAGCGAGTATTGTCTTAATGATAGTATCGGCTTTTATTCTAGCCTTTACTATGGCGCACTTGATTGCTAGCAGCACTAAGACTTTTGTATTGTATCGCTCAATTGGTGCTTCGAAGTCGCAGCTCTTAATTATATATTTCGTTTATCTCATGGAGCTATGTGTGCGGGCAGCGATTTTTGCAATCTGTTTAGGCTTAGTGCTCGCGGCGATTATGACAGGAGTAGGGTGGAGTTATCTCCTAGAGCGATTAGTAGAAGCTTATCCCAATGTGCCTAAGTTCCCACCGATTTTACTAGGGATTAATTGGCAGTGTTTTGAAGTTATCGTGTGTATGTTCCTCGCGGCGCCAGTATCATTTTTACTGTGTCTAGACCAATTCTCGAATAAGAAAATTGCGCAAAAACTTAAAGGAGATTAAAAATGAAAACCAAAGATGTGTTAAAAATTAGTACAAAAAATATTAAGATTTACCTCAAGCACAACTTGATGATCATGGCGGTCATGGGGGTTATTTTCGGATTGATTTTCGCAATAAACCTATGGCTCACAGGCATGGAGAAGACGTATGTCGCGCAGGCAAGCAGGGCTACAGATGGCCAAGTCATCATCGCAGCAACGAACAGTACCGAGGGTATGATAATAGATGATACTAGACCCAAAACCAGCCGTGCTGATATGAAAGCGGATATTGAAGCACATGGCGGGAAAGTGTTAGGAGATGCTGAGAAGTTCGGAATGTTTGGGGCGGTAGTCTTACCGGCAGAGTTAGTAAAAAATGCAATTGAGGTAGATCTAGACAAAACACCAGCTGATGCAGCGCCAGTACTGATCACAACTTTTCTAGGTGAACAGTTACTTAACAAGGACTTCCCAAATGAATATACCAGTGCCATAAATAAGCAAAAAGATTACGAGAACTATCGTGAGGAATTAATCGGCAAGACTTTCACCGACTCTTATGGTGCAAAGTATTACGTTGTGGGGCTTGCAAGTAGTAACTTCCATATTAATAATTTATCTTTTAAACACTTGGAACGTGGAAATAGTAACCTGCTGAACCCGATTTTGGAGATAATCCCAACACCAGAAGGAGCGCCGATTGTGATCGATAATGGCAAAAGTCAGCTTTGGCAAAAAGGTAGTAATGTTCTAGAGAAGGATGTTTCGGCATCCAACAAAACTACTATAGCTGTATTCGATAATAGTGAAAAAGCCTATGAGTATTTAAAGAACGGCAACGGTAGATTTATGAACATTGACTTACCAAACCGTACCTATTCCGTAACAGTCATCGCCGGCATGTCGCCCGAATCCGCATATATTCTAAAAATCATTAAAATGGTAGCTAATATTGCCTCTGTAGTATTGGGAATTATTGCGGCAATCGTAGTAATTTTTACAAGTATTCGCCTAATCGACCAAGATAGGCACAATATTGCTCTGCATTATAGCCTTGGCGCAACTACGGGGCAAGTACGAATAATCTATCTCTGTTATTTTCTTGAGCTTATGATTGGTGCGGCGATCTTCGCTTTCGTCTTTGCTAACATCATTGTCTTATCATTTAGTGCCCTGAATAAAAAAATGCTTGGAATACAAGCGATGTTAGGATTCAATCAAATGATCTATGAATCAGTTTGGTGGTATGGGATGAATCTTATGACTTTGATGATATTTGTTGCTATGCTGATTATGGCACCGCTATGTATCTTGGCAAATCGGAAAGCAATCTCCCGTATTTCTAGCATTTAGACTGTCAATGAGTTTTACTTGCCACCATCAACACGTGCTCAAATAAAGCTGCAACTGTTAGTGGTCCCACCCCGCCAACTTTCAGTGTTATTGCCGCCAGATCTTGGCGTTCTCTGACACTTTCATCCAAATCCCCCACAAGAACTCCGCCTTCACTCGCCGTCCCCGCATCGACTATGATTGCTCCAGGCTTTATCATCTCAGTCTTGATCAAATGTGGCACGCCAGTCGCGCTTACTATCAAATCGAATCCTGCCAGCTCATTCAAGTCACTTCCACGTCCGAATACCTTTACGTCATATCCAGAATTTTGCCACATTTTACTTAGCGGTCCGCCAACCAGTCTACCTCGACCTACGATTGCAATTTTTTGTTTAGTCAGGTCAATGTTGTACCCCGCCAACAACCAATTAATCGCCGTGGCTGTCGCTGAGTCAAACTCGCTTTTCTCGTTCAGACCGTCGACATCCTTGTATTGAGCTATCTGAGATAAAATTTCATCAATCTCCATTTCTCCATCCAGTGGCAGCTGTACAATCACTCCATGCACGCTCGTATCATTATTCGCATCAATTATAGCCTGCTTTATATCATCTCTCTTCCAATCTTCCACCGCTACGCCAATATCCTCACCGTACCTACGTTTCAAACCCACATACTTTTCTATCACTGGACTATCACTATTACGAATAATTACTAATTTTGGTTCGACCCTTTGCGCTCTTAAGCTTCTCACTTGCGTCGCTTGAGCTGCTTTCATATAATCTGCAATTTCAGCACCATTTAAATACTTCATTTTTTACCTTTCCGGAATTTCTACTGGCTCTTGCTCCAGCTCGTATCCAAATTTTTCCTTCACCGCATCGATGATTTCCTGCCGAGCACGCACCAAATCACCATAGCTTACTGCACTATCATTAATCAAAATCAATGCAGCCTTCTCACTTACTCGAAATCCTCCAAGTTCGCCTCCCTTCAGCCCCGCCGTTTCAATCAGCCAACCTGCATTAATTTTCCCGCTCCCATCCTGATTTTTCCAAACCGGAATATTTTTTAATTCAGCCTCAGCGACTTCTCTTTTATTCAATATCACATTCTTAAAAAAACTCCCAGCACTAGCTTCAACTTTAGGATCAGGCAATTTTTCATTTCGGATTTCACAGACAATGCGGCGAATATTTTGTGGCGTAAAATCTGTCACGCCATGAGTGCTAATATATCTTTGCAGGGAATTATAAAATGGCGGTTTCAGTTCACCTTTCTTCAATTCAAACGTCACTGACGTGATAAAATATCTCCCCTCATCCGCACCATGATTAAAGCGCGAACGTCGGTATTCTAACCCCATTTCTGATTTTGGTATATTTACAAATTTCTCTTTTATTAAATCGTAAGCCTCGACTGCCACTAAAGTATCTTCTGCACTTTGTCCATATGCTCCAATATTTTGCACTGGAGCTGCCCCCACGGTCCCCGGGATCAAACTCAAAGCTTCAACGCCAGTATATCCTCGTTTCGACATTAAATCTACAAACTCATCCCAAATTACTCCCCCACCCACTTTGATCGTAATTTTGTCGCCGCCTACATGCTCTTCGAACCCCATGATTTTATTTAAAAGAATCACTCCCTCAAACCCCGCATCGTGTCCTATGGTATTCGCACCACCCCCCATTACCCAAATCGGCAGCTCGTGTTCCTTCGCAAATTTTATCGCTTCCGGGACTTCATCCCTGCTTTCGACTTCAATCACATATCGTGCTGGACCGCCGAGGCGCATTGTCGTAAGTTTCGCAATAGGAATATTTTCATACACTTTCATATCATATATTATATCACTTAATTTTCTCCCTTCCAATTTCTCATCTCTCGTGATACAATAAACAAGACTTGGGTCGGTAGCTCAGCTGCTGTCCGAGGCGCTTTTCGCCGAGTAGATTTAAGATCTAGCACCTCGTGCGCTAGCCAGCTGAGCGCAAAATAAAGCTGGTTTTAATAACTTGGGTCGGTAGCTCAGCTGGTTAGAGCACCTGCCTCTTAAGCAGGGTGTCGAGGGTTCGAGTCCCTCCCGACTCACCAACCAAAAAGAATCCCTAACGGGATTATTTTTGTAGATGTAAGCATGCTATAATAGCAAAAAGGAGTAGCTCCAATGCGTGAAATCCACAAGAAGATCAGCCCAGAATATTTCGAGGCAATTGCCTCCGGTCAAAAGACATTTGAATATCGCGTGAATGACTTTGCATGTGAGCCAGGAGATATTCTAATTCTGGAAGAGTATGAGTATTCTGAAGGACAGGGAACGACCCAGGGGCGCCACCCTACGGGACGGTCTATTCGTAAAAGAGTAGGATATGTTGCACATACGACGGATTTTGATTGGTTGAACCGTCCAGATGTCAAAGCTGATTTTGAGAATTACGGAGCCCAAATTATTTCACTTCTAGACGAAGATCGCTAGCATTGCGTAGCTAACCCACTTTTCTTATCGGATGCCGGATAACTGTTTTGAGTTTGCTAACTTCGCACCGTCTCGGGTCGCTGAGGTAGATTTCGTGATGATAACGAGGATTTTGAATATCTAGCTTGTATTTCTCAGTCTCCATATATTCATGTATCATAGCTAGTGTAGCCGGTTCATTGTCATAACTTCCAATATGCATACATTGGACACACATCCCCTCGTCATAAGTCAGAAACTCAACTTTCGAAAAATCTTGTTCCTTCTTTTGTGTAGCCTCCGTGATCGCCCAGTCAAATTCTGCTTTTGTGACGAAATCCGGCAACCGAATAACGGAAATAAAATGAAAATCCTCTTTTCTACTATAATCTAACTCCTCATTCTTAGAGCCAGCTTGCCACCAAAATCCTTCCAGTGGCGGCACTACGTATTCAAAATACCCCGGAATTTTGTGCTCCATCTTTTTGCTCATTTTGATCGTAAAAGCGATCGCGTAGAGAAGTCCGATCGAATTCTTATACTCACCATTTTCTTCGTTAGGATCGCCCATCCCGCGTACCGCGATGTAGGTCATTTTTGGAATTTTAATAATGCTGGGTTTACTTTTTGGCGCATAGAATTCTTTAAATTCTTTCTTGTAATCAAAACTCATCTTTCGATCCTCGCATCTTTTAACCTATTTTAATCTATTATATCATTTTCGCCGGCCACTCTTTTTAAGCTGTGACATTTACTCATCCGTCCTCTTATGGTAAAATAAAACCGTGCGCGCCCGTAGCTCAGTGGATAGAGCACTGGCTTCCGGAGCCAGGTGTCGTAGGTTCGAATCCTATCGGGCGTACCAGTCAAAAAAAGAGATCATCCACCCGGCGGAGCTTGACCTCAATACCGTCTTCAGATCCCATGGACGCATGATCCACATTTTTATTTTACCATAATTAATTTATATTCTTCAATTTATCACGTCACCATGAAGGCCTCTCATCTCCAACTCGCTTACGGCACCAAGATGATTTACGATGATTGTAGTTTTGTGCTTGAAAGTCAGGACAAAGTCGGAGTTGTTGGTGTCAACGGTGCCGGGAAGACGACGCTATTTCGTGTCATTCTCGGTGAGCAGCAGCTCGACAGCGGAGAAATCACACTCCCAGGCCACCGCCTCGGATATTTGCCACAAGAAATCACCATCCCTCCTGAGCACCGCGACATTACTGTTTGGGAATATGTTGCCGCCGGTCGTCCTGTTGATGAACTTCAAGCTAAGCTAAGTTCCGAATATGAAAAACTAGCCAAATATCCCGATAGCGTCACCATCCTAGAACGCATTAATAGTCTTCAGGACCTGATCGATTCTTATGACCTCGCTAATTTCGATTACGAACTTCTCAAAATTCTCGATAAAATGCACCTCTCAGACTTAGTAGATCGCCGTATGTGCGACCTATCTGGCGGACAAAAATCCAAGGTTGCTTTTGCGCGCGTACTTTTTGAAAATGCTGGATTATTGCTTCTCGACGAGCCGACAAATCACCTTGATGTAGAGACTAAATCCTTTGTCTCCAACTTTCTCAAACATTATCAAGGCACGGTTTTAGTCATCTCCCATGATGTTGATTTTTTAAACGCTATCACCAACAAGACCCTTTTCGTAAATAAAGTTACTCACAAAATCAAAGTCTATCGTGGCAATTATGACGAATTTCGTCGTCAATATGCTGCCGAAAAAGCCGCTGAGGATGCGCGTATTACTGAGCAGGAGCGCGAAATCAAACGTCTCAGCGAGTTTGTCGCTCGTGCTCGTGCTGCCAAACGTTCAAATACCGCTTTGATCGGTATGGGGCATCAACGCGAAAAGGTCCTCGCCAAAAAACTTGCCGCACTTGAGACTCGGGAACGTGAATACTCCCACGTCGCTATGCGCATCACTCCCCGCCGCGAAAGCGCCAAAACCCCACTTGAAGTTCAGAATCTTTCATTCCACTATCCCGACTCGCCCGATCTATATGATCGCTTATCTTTTGCTCTAACTCGCGGAGAACGTTTTCTTATCGTAGGCGAAAACGGCGTCGGCAAATCTACACTTTTAAAGCTCATCGTGGGTGAGCTTACGCCAGACGCCGGTTCAATCATTTTTGGCGCCCATACGACAGTAGCTTATTATGCGCAGGAACTGGAAATTCTAGACGAGCAGCGCACTATTCTTGAAAATGTCAGCTCCTATGATTTTACTGATACCGAATTGCGCAGCGCGCTCTCAAATTTTCTTTTCTACGGTGATGATATTTACAAAAAAGTAGCTGTGCTGTCTCCTGGCGAGAAAGCTCGAGTCGCTCTTTGCAAAATTCTTCTGCAGCGTACTAACGTTATCATTCTTGACGAGCCTACCAACCATTTTGATCCTGACACCCAAAAGATCATTGGCGAGAACCTTCGCGACTATACCGGCACTATTATTATGGTGAGTCACAATCCGGCTTTTGTCGAACAAATCGGTATCACTCGGATGTTGATTTTACCTTCGCGTAATGAGTTCGATGCTAAGTCCAATCGCCCAACTCTCGCCCTGATCAAAAACTATTCTCGTGATTTGCTTGAATATTACTATTACCTAAATTCTGATCTAGTCTGAACTTTATTCGACTTTTCTCGCTCCAGTCATCATAATGAACTTTGTCGTGCCGCGTGCGTGGTCAGCGATCCCTGCATAGTTATCGTACTGATCCGCCAGAACCAGAAGTCGCTCTACTCGATCCGTAGTCACTTTGACTTTGCCATTGACAAAATTTGTCAGCGTTTGGATGCCATCGCGATCAAATTTCGTCATTCCACTATCCAACTTTGTTGCGCCATCTGCGAGCTTAGCCGTACCTTGTAGCATTGAATCTAAGGCTGTTCCAACTAGCGCAGTTACTTTCTTCTGTACTGTGTCGGCAACCTGGCTCGCAACTTTTTCCGCGGTTGCTGCCGCTGTTTGGGTTGCAGTTTGTTTGAGCATCGTCAAGGAACTTTCTGTCATCGTTGCCTCCATCTTTTGTACTAGCTGATCCCTGACTTCAGTAATATTCTCCATCGGACAATCCATCCCGCCCGCTGCCTCGCTGCACATTTTTGCTGCCTGTAACTCCAAAGCATTCATTAATACCACGTTGTTCTCAATCTGCTCTTTAACTCTCGCCGCCACTGCTGCTCGTTGCGCCTCGACTTCGTTAGTCGCTGCGTTACTCGCCGCCGCTTTGATATTCGCCATCGTCACATTGTCGATTGAAATATTCATGCTCTGCAGCTTTTGTTTTGCGCTCGCAATTCCAGATTTTAATTCTTGCGTGCCACGTTTTAGTTCACTTGCGCCTTTCACCAGTTGTTTACTACTGTTTGACAGTGTATTCATACTGCCATACAGTTCGTCTAGTTGCGTAAAAGTCTTCAGGCTATCTGCGTCAAGCAGCTTCGGTGTCACAATACTATAAATCTCATTTAGTTCTAATTTTTCCGTTTCAAAGCTGATCTTTACTTTATCGACATCTTTTAGCTCTTCAATCCCTAGACTTTCATATAGTCCAGGCGCGGCTACTGCCGTCACTGCGATTTTACGTCCGTTGCTCACAATCTTCCCGTTCGTGACTTGCAGATCTTCCACCTTACTTTCATCAAGTGTTGTTGCGACCGCCACCACAAAGGGTGTGTATAGATCCTGGACTTTACTGTGATTGATATATTTTAATTCTATTTCGACCTGCCCAGATTTTCCGATTATCTCTTCAACTGGTTTTTCCTCACCGTTTAGTGTATAACGGATCTCCATTTCTACTGGCAGCTCTTTGGTAGTTTTACCACGATAATAAATATCTTTATTATTCGCCTGCCAAGTCACCTTCGATCCGTCCACGGCAAAAGTTTCGTATCCATTCAAATTTTCAATGTCTTCCAGAACCGTTTCATCCCACAGTTCATTTTCTTTTAAATCATTAATCAAGTGCTCCGTGACGGAAATACTTTGTGCTTCACCTGCGCTCCCCAGGTTCACGTAGACTGTCTCGTCTTGTGACATCGCTGCCACGTTGCCCAGCGGTGCCACTGCCATTGTTGTTGCTAAGCTCGCCAGTAATACTTTTTTATAAACTTCCGATTTCATATTATCCTTTCATTTATTAAACCCTAACGTTGTTTTACGAATCAAGCCATCACAAGTCACGAGTAAGGTCGGAACCACTATCATTACCACGGTCATACTAATGATTGCTCCTCGCGCGATTAGTTCGCATACTGATCCGATCATATCGATTTGCGAGAACAATCCCACACCAATCGTCGCTCCAAAGAAACACATTGCGCTGACAAAAATCGATTGCATTGAGTCACTCAGCGCCGTGCGTACCGCGGCAATTTTTTCTGTGCCATTTTGTCTCTCGTTTAGATACTTCGTCGTTAGCAAAATCGCATAGTCGATCGTAGCTCCCAGCTGAATTGTACCAATCACAATCGAAGCGATAAATGGAATCTGCGTTCCCGTGACATACGCACATCCGAGGTTGAGAAAAATCGCAAACTCAATCGCTGTCATCAAGATCACTGGCAGGGAAATAGATTTAAGTACCATCGCCATAATGATAAAAATCACTCCAATCGATACAGCATTAACATTCTTAAAATCTCTATCCGATATTTCCACCAAGTCCTTCATCAAAGGCCCTTCACCCGCAATAATCGCATTCTCATCGTATGTCTTAACGATTGTATTTAACTCCGTGATCTGCGCATTGAGTTCTTCGGTCGCAATTTCATAGTCCGATAAGACTATGATCGCTGAATGGTCCTCTGATTGTAATATATCTTTCATCTCAGAAGTCAGTAAATCTTCCGAAAGCCCGTATTGGTTAAGCACACTTGCACTCACCACGCCGTCAATTCCCGCCGTCTGCTGAATTTTCTGGGTCATTTCGTCCAACTTTGCCGCTGCTAAATCACTATCTACCAGTACAATCATCTGCGATTCCATGCCATATTCTTCGCGCAGCTTTTCTGTCGCTCGTGAATATTCATAATCTTCCGGAATTGAAGAGTCCAACTTATAATACACTTCAGTTTTCGTATTCAAAACATATGCTGGAATTAATAATACTAAGAAAACTGCTAAAATTATTTTTCGATATTTTATAATCGCTTCCCGCAAAGTCGTAAAACATGGCAGAAGTTCTTTATGATGTGTCCGATCAATCCATTTATCACACACGAGCAGCAGTGCCGGAAATGTCGTGATTGCGCAGATCACGCCTAGCACCACGCCCTTTGCCATTACAATACCGATGTCGGTCCCAAGTGTTAGACTCATCGTACAAAGCGCCAAAAACCCTGCAAATGTCGTCAGCGCACTTCCTACTACCGAAGTTGCCGTGGCTTGGATTGCCTCACTCATAGCGCTCAGCCGATCCTTTTCTTGCTTCTTCGCCGCCTCATATTTATGATACAAGAAAATCGAAAAATCCATCGTCACGCCCAGCTGCAAAACTGCGCTAATTGCCTTTGTAATGTAAGATATTTCCCCCAAAAAGACATTTGTGCCCATGTTAAATAGCAAAGCGATGCCGATGCTTCCCAACATCAAGAATGGCACCAAATACGAATCTAAACATAACATCAAAATCAAAAGCGACAAGCCTACGGCGATTAACACATAAAGTACCGTTTCGTTGTTAAAAAGCATCTTCGTATCCAGCACCATCGCACTCATCCCACCAATCAGACACTGCTCTTTAGTGATCGCACGAATTTGTTCGACGGCTGCTAGTGTCGCATCATCGCTTGTACCATCGCGAAAAGTAATCAATATTAATTGACTATCCTCATGCGCCAATTTCTCTCGTAGTTCGCTAGGTAGGAATTCGACCGGAAAAGCCGTTCCAGTCAGATCAGCCAAACTTAGCACTTGATTTACCCCCTCCACTGCACGGATTTTTTCTTCTAAGCCTAGCTGCTGCTTCGCGGGCATTTTTTCCACAACCGCTGCCGAAAAAGCCCCCATTCCAAACTCATCTGTCAAAATCCGCTGTCCTTCAATTGTTTCTATATCTGACGGTAGATAAACCAGAAGATCGTAGTTTACTTTAGTAGCAATATATCCTAGTAGCGCCGGTACCATCAAAACTATCGAAAGTACCACAATTCCCACGCGATGCCGACAGATAAAATCACTAAATTTTTTCATTTTACCTTTCCTTTACTAATTTTCTCTTACTGAATGGCCATTTTAATATGGTAGACATCAAATCTCACGACTTAGGCTGTCTCAAAAATGACCAACAGTCAGTTTTATATAAGACATTCTATACCTATAAAACGTCCTTGTCAATATAAAAATGACCAATAGTCATTCTTGTGTCACATAAAATCTCTTTGCGCTCCAAAAAAAGTGTTATAATTACAGCATGTCACTTTTTGTACCGCCTATGTCACGCCAGCTGAAGAAGCTTGCCAAAAAGGATCGTCTCATCGAGGCCGCCTACGAACTATTTTTGGAACAAGGTTCTGACAATGTGTCGATTCAAGAAATTGCTGACCGCGCTGGTATTGCTAAAGGTACCTTTTATTTATATTTCCACGACCGTGAAGAGCTCAAATCTTGTATTATTGCACAAAAATCAAATGCTCTTTTTCGTTCTGCCATTTCTGCTCTTCACCAGACTCAGATTTATGATTTTGAAGATCAAATTATTTTCATCATCGATTATATTATTGAAGTACTCGCCACACAGCAAGATTTTCTTCGGCTCATTACCAAAAACCTTTCCCTAGGTGTTTTTAATCAACGCCTTGCCGAGGTGCTCGAAGTACAGCCTGACATTGCCGATATGCTAACTGCTGCTGCCGAAAAATCCGGACTCCGTCTCAAAAATCCCCGCATCCTACTTTTTATGATCATTGAGCTTACCAGCTCGACCTGTTTTTCCTGTATTCTCGATCACGAACCTGTTGAGCTCGCAGTTTACAAACCGTACTTGTTCGATGTAATCCGCCAAATGATTCGTGCCGGCACGGACGATTCTAGTGCGAACCTTCTACTCTAAGTTTGCTGAGTCGTTTTCGATCTGCCATCTCGTGTCCTGCAGATGTTGTGAGAAATCCGCTTGGTCATCGAGCAGCAAGCCATATAAAATCTTTGCGTAATCAGAGCACCCACACAGGATATTCCTAAAATCGCTGCGAGCTCCACCGCCATAAATCCACATATTTCGACAAAGTTCCGCGGATTAAATCTTGGCAGCATATACAACAGCACTCTATCCATTACTAGCACGTGAATCATATAAATATAAAAAACCAACGGTACGAGAAAACTTAAAATCTTCTTCCAAATCTTGCTTCGGCCCAAATCAGGGCAATTATATTTCAAGAATAGAAAAACTGCCATCGACATCAACATCGGCGTCACACACCAGTACGATAAAATCGCTTCGCGTGTACTAATCGTCGAAAGCGCTACGTCTAGTAGCAGCGCAACCATAGCGGACAATGCACCCAGTCCATAAATCAATCTGCGCTTCGATTTGGCAATGTCGTAATGGAATAAATAATATCCTATCAAGGTGTAATTTATAATCACAAAGAAGTCGGGAAATACCAGTGCATCAAAAGCTGACTGATCAAAGTACTTCAAAAATATCGATACTGTTTTTAAAACGTTCGTTACGCTGAGCACGATAATAAGCGTTCTGAGGCTTGACCTGCTTATTTTATGTACTAATGGACTTAAGAAGGGAATGAAAAGATAGACTAATAGAATAATATACATAAACCAAAAATGATACATGACATTGCCCGTAGTAAAATTCTCGATAAATTCCAGCAGACTCATTTCGGTAAGATTGTGCCGGTGCGCGTACCAATAATATAGCAGCGAGAATCCCAGAAAGGGAATCAGCAGATTCAGTACTCGCTTTTTGAAATAGCTCCAGTAGTTACCGTGCGAGGGTTTGCTTAGCATGAACGCGCCAGTTAGCATCAAGAAACTTGGCACCGCTATACTACAAAGTGCTCCGCAGAAGATCAATAACCCGTAAACTGGCCGATTTGTATCGTAATATCTTCCATACCAACCGCCCAGTACATGCACCGCGGCCACCAATACGATTGCTAAGATTCTTAGAACATCAGCATAATACACACGCTCCTTCTCGACTGTCATTCCGCCTCCATCAGTTTTGCTAATTCTGAGCCTCATTATAACACGCAGCTCAGTTTACAGCTATAATCTTCTTTGGTATAATATGCGCATGCACCGGTAGCTCAGTGGATTAGAGCATCTGTCTTCGGAACAGAGGGTCGTAGGTTCGAGTCCTATCCGGTGTACCATGCTATAATATCCTTATGCCTAAGCTTGCCTTTTCGCAGATACTTGATTGCCTTCATCTGATTTCTGATCGCGCTGTGTTCACCGAAAACTTTCTCCGAGATTTACTTCTAGCCTTCGGCCGTTCGTCGAGCTCAGTCACACAATTAGTTAATGGCACAATCGATAAAGATCCAGACGACGCTAGTACGCGCCTGCAGAAGGGAATAATTTACTTCAAATTTGTAGAGTCTCCTGATGAGCTAGATAAAACTCTCACCGATCTCGAGTCTAATCCACTCACCACAGTTTATCAGCCGCGCTATCTTCTCGTTGTCAACTCGACTCACTTTGCTGCCAAGGATCGTACGCTCGACCACACCGCATCCGATACGATTGCTCATCTTGATGATTATGTTGAGTTCTTTTATGCTCTCAGTGGAGATGAATTTTGTATTGATTCTAATAGTGCTAGTTTTACCAACTATCTCGCTGCGGATCGTATCAAATATCTTTATGACGAGCTTCGCCAGTCCAACCTTACAGAATTTGAGGACATGCCGGTCGATTTCCGACACGAACTCAACCTTTTTTTTGGGCGTTTATTATTGTGTTTATTTGCCGAAGATTTAGCCATCTTTAGACCAGGACAATTTCTTCATGCGCTTGAGCAGTCGACTTCACGCGATGGTTATGATGTCGCAACTTTTCTTGAACAAGTTTTTCGCGAAGTTGGTACTTTTTATCTTCCTGTTAAACGTCATTTTGCCTATATCGGCAGCGACTTATTCGATCTTGCGCAGCATCCGGGCATCATCCCGAAATTCAATTCGCGTTCACGCTATCTTCTAATTCGTCTTGCCGAATTAGATTGGAGTCATATCAACCCAGATATTTTTGGTACAATTTTTCAAAATATTGTTGACCCAGATCGTCGCCATCTTCACGGTATGGATTATACTAGTGTCTCCAATATCGAAAAAGTGATTCGCCCCCTTTTTTTGGATGATCTTGAGGCGTCATATCAACAAAACTATACTTCTGCGCGCGAACTCAAGGCTCTTTGGCAACGCATCGCAGCCATCAAAATCTTCGATCCGGCTTGCGGTAGTGGGAATTTCCTCATCATTTCTTTCAAACGTTTATCCGAACTAGAGCTTAATATTATCTCACGACTTCATGATCTCGGCGCCGTCAACGACGATACTATATATAGTCGGATCCGCCTATCAAATTTCTATGGTATCGAGCTGGAAGATCTGCCAGTAATCCTCGCGCGAGTTTCCATGTTTGTGGCGGCTAGGCAAATGCAATTGAAATTTTTTCGAAACTTCCCCAAGCTGAAAAACCAGATGAGTATTCACTCAACCGTTTCAAAACCCCAAATCGTTTGCGGCAATGCTGTACGATTAGACTGGCAGCAAGTTTGTCCTAATGTGCCACATCCGCCCTCTTCTACTATGGGCGTCCAAGCAGGGAACCAAAATCTTATTCATGACGAAATTTATCTTATCGGTAACCCGCCCTATAAAGGAGCCAAACGTCAAACTGCCAATATGAAATCTGATTTTAGTTTTTATTTTGGTGATGAAGAATATTCACGCAATCTTGATTATATCTCCCTTTGGTTTTTGAAGGGCGCGCGTTATATTGCGGGTACTCGTGCCGAAGTTGCATTTGTCTCCACGAATTCGATTTGTCAAGGCGAGCATGCTGCCCTGCTTTTTCCTAAGCTTCTCGCCGAAAACGTTGAGATTAAGTTTGCACACACAAGCTTTCGTTGGCAAAATAATGCCGAGCATACTGCAGTTGTAACCGTGGTTATTATCGGTTTATCCAGTCACCACTATGATGCTAAACGACTTTTTATTAATAATGCTGTACATAAAGTGTCATATATTAACCCATATCTTTTACCTTCAAAATCCGAAATTGTCCAAGCACGTTCGGATCCACTCTCGCCCGACTTACCACGAATTTTTCTAGGATCACAGCCTATCGATGGCGGACACTTAATTTTGAATGAAGCAGAATATGAAGAACTGGTCAAAACACATCCCGCTGCGAAACGTTTTATCCATCCATTTATGGGCGGTAACGAATATATTAATCAGAAGATCCGCTTCTGTATTCTGGTTGACGACCGAGATTTTCCTGCCGCCGACCGCTTTCCTTTGCTCCACCAACGGTTTTTGCAAGTTCGAGCTTATCGGGAGCATTCAAGCTGTAAAATGTTGGCGAATTTGCCCTGCAAATTCGCCAAGCTTCGCTACAATGCGCGCCCCGCACTGCTCATCCCGCGTATCTCCTCTGAACTCCGCGACTATCTGCCGCTCGGCCCCGTCAGTGCCGAGACGGTCATTTCTGACGGTGCGCACTTTATCGAAGACCCACCCTCGTGGCTCTTCGCAATCTTGACTTCTCGTATGCATATGGTTTGGGCTCGTCTCCTCGCCGGTAGACTCGAAACGCGTCTGCGTTACTCCTCAACTTTGGTCTATAACACTTTCCCACTTCCCCCACTCTCCATCCAAGACCGCGCCACTCTTACGACTTTCGGCAACCGTATTCTCGCCCTTCGATCACAATTCCCGCACTTGTCTCTTGCAAAACTCTATGACCCAGCTCGCATGCCCACAGAGCTCAAAACGGCACACCTCGATAATGATCAGTGTGTAGATCAACTTTTTGGCCACTCTTTCTCGGACGACACCGATCGTCTAAGTGAGCTTTTGCAACGCTATACGTCCTATCTCAATCTCAAGACTTAAAGCCAAGTCCTTCACTTTTTACGCTTATGCTATATAATATATATTAATGGACGAAACCGCAATCCAGCATAAACGCCGAGAAAACGAAGAGCAGGCCACACGAGGCCGCGCACGTATTTTGGGATTGCCCTATCTAGACACTCGCGAGTTTGAGCGTACCATTCCGCTGGTACCAGATATTTTGACTAAATCTGAAATGCGGCAAAATTTTATCATCCCCTTGCAGCGCGGTGAAGGCGAAAAGCCCTACTATTTTCTTATTACTAGTCAGACTCCCAATAGCCTGATCACAAAAATGCGCGATCAATATACCGCCGAGGGCGCGCGAGTTACTTTCTTCCTCGTCTCTAACGCCGCTTATCAGACCTTTATGCTGCGCTATGATCCGCCGCAGGAAGTGCATTACGATGACATCCGTATTGCCAAAGAAGGCGACTCCGAGACCATCAGCGAAGTTAGTAAAACCCTCAATTCCGTCTCCTCTGACAAAATATTTAACTTCCTTATCGATCAGGCGGACAAGCTCGGAGCTTCTGATATTCATATCGAAAACCTTCGTGAACAAATTCGAATCCGCATGCGCGTCGATGGCATGCTTCATCCTGTCGCCGAGATTAACCGCGACCGTTATCGTGTTATCATGGGCGAGCTTTCGGCCCGTGCGGATATTTCTTCTGCTGCCACTAGTCCCCAATCTGGACATATGCAGCAGGATATTTATCGTGACGGCTCTTCACATCTGCTGAATATTCGTGTCGAGACCGTCCCCACTATGTATGGCCAAGATGCTGTTTTGCGTTTATTTAATTTTGACGAATCCTTGCTTAATCTTAATCTCCTTGGCCTTTCTGAAGGCGAGCTTGCGACTATTGAAGAAATCATCTCGCATCCGCGCGGCCTAGTCTTGATGGTCGGTCCTACCGGTTCCGGTAAATCTACTACCCTCTACTCCATTTTGAACGCCTTAAATAGTACTGAGCGCAAAATCATCACCCTTGAGGATCCAATCGAATACGGCATCACTGGCATTACCCAAATTCCGATCCACACCAATGACGGTGGTTCCTTCGCCGAAGGCCTCCGCTCTGTACTACGCCTCGACCCAGATGTCGTTATGGTTGGCGAGATTCGTGACGCCGATACTGCCCGTACTGCTATCCAGGCCTCCATTACTGGGCATCTCGTCCTTTCGTCTTTTCATGCTAATTCCACTGCTGCTGCCTTTGCCCGCATGATTGATCTAATTGGTACGAACCCTATTTTTGCTAGCTCAATTCGGCTTTTGATCGCCCAGCGCCTCGTGCGTCGACTTTCCGATAACAAAGAAGCTTACCATCCCGACGCTGCTACTGCAGCTTATATCCGTAATGTACTCTATGGGCTAGATGTTGATCTGAATGATGTCACGCTTTACCGTCCTGTACCGACTGCAGAGATTCCTTTTGGCTATCAAGGTCGCACTGTGCTAATGGAGCAGATGGTAGTTTCTGATGACATCCAAGCATATCTGCGCGGCGATATCAAAGACATTAGTACTCATGCCATCGAAGACTCCGCCCGCCGCCAGGGTATGCTTACGCTTGAGCAAAAGGGAATTTTGGCCGCCCTGCGCGGCGAAACTACTCTCGAAGAAGTTTCACGGGTTATTTAGAAAAACGTTGTAATTTTTACAACGTTTTTCTTGCCACTTTTGCTTAAGCGCGATACGATGAAATTGTCTTACTGTCAATATAACTACCGTTTTTGAACGCTCATTATAACACTGCTTGCAATGTGTTGCGATTAAGCGGTATCGCGTAAGTAATCAATGCATTGCACAGTGGTTATGAATGGTAGTAAGACACCTCGCAGTGTCGCTTTTTGTATAAGCGGATAGTTCCTTTTATGACCAAACATGACCTACAAGTTTTGGTGAGCAGATCTGTCGCATTGAGTGATGCCCGAGGTGCCAAAATATCATTCCTATCAAAGCCTACTACAGGAGTAGTTTTTGATAGCCTAAATAACCAATCGTGTAGGTACGAAG
>CANBER010000001.1 GCA_947367795.1 uncultured Candidatus Saccharibacteria bacterium | reverse complement strand
CGGTGGATTACCTATAAGATGTATTCAAACTCATCGTCCAGCTCTGGAGCATCTGCCGCCCTGATGACTGGGAGTCTAAAAACCTGCCATATTTGCGTTCCACGGGAGTAGGGGATGTGTTTCGTAAGTGTTGATTTCTTTAGTAGGCTTTGCCAGCGTAATAACTCCTTATAGAGTGCGTTCCAATTCGACAAGGTCAGGTGCACCACTGAATTTGCATAAACTATTTCATTGATAGACAAAACCTCAAGTAATTTATATACTTAGTTTATGTCCAGCTACTACAATCAAACCGCCAAAAACGTTGCGCAGGAATTTTCGACTGATCCCGATCAGGGACTAAGCGACGCCGAAGTAGTCAAACGCCAATCGATTTACGGTCCAAACTTGTTGCGCGTCAAAGAAGCTCCGCTATGGCGTAAGCTTCTCGAGCCATTTCTTGATATCTTTATGTTAATTTTAGTTATCGCCCTTATTCTTTCTGTCGTGCAACAAGACTGGATTGAGGCGGTTGCAATTGGCGTAATTATTATTGCTAATGCCATCATTTATTATATTCAGCGTTTTTCCACCGATCGCATCTTGCGTTCTCTTGCCAGTACGACCAAGCACGCTGTTGTAGTCATACGCAGTGGGGAAGAACGGGCTATAGACGCAACCGAACTTGTGCCAGGGGACATCGTCATTCTTCGCGAAGGCGATCGCATCCCAGCTGACGGTCGTATCCTCCAGGAATCTGGACTGCTTACCGACGAATCCATGCTGACTGGCGAATCTGACGCTATTGCTAAGGATGCCAGAGCTATCTCTGGCCCGAAAAAAGTTTACGAGCAACGCAATATGGTGTTTTCGGGAGCTTTCGTTCTTACCGGGACAGGGCGCTTCGTCGTGACGGCTACCGGTAATGCCACGGAGTATGGTCGTATTGCTTCCTTAGCTTCATCGGTTGAAGAAAGTAGCCCGATTACCGAGAAAATCAATAAACTTGTCGTACAAATTGCTGGTGCAGTCGTAGTGATTGCGATTCTGGCGCTAATCGTCCAGTTGGTGGATGGTATTCAGTTGCTTGACGCGCTCAAATTCACTTTGGCCATGGTTGTCTCCGCCGTGCCTGAGGGCCTACCTATTGCTATTTCTATTGTGCTAGCACTTTGCGCTAAGCGGATGGCACGCAAGCAAGCCTTAATTAAAGAACTCAAAGCTATCGAGTCTATCGGCGTTGTGACCACTATCGCTAGCGACAAGACCGGCACCTTGACCGAGAATCGCCTCGGCCTACAAGAAGTTTGGGCGGTTAACTCTAAAAAGGCTTTACTTGATATTTTGGCGCGCGCCGCTTTGCTCGAGACTTCAATTCTGAGCGAGTCAACCAGCTCAACGGTGGCAGATCCACTCGATATTTGTATCTTAGAATATCTCAAACAGAGTAAATATCAACTCGCCAATCTTGAGCCAGTCAGGTCGTATGCGTTTGATCAAGAACTCAAGCTCTCCGGCAATCTTTATCGAGATTCTCACGGCCAATTATACCTTGCCCTCAAGGGCGCCCCAGAAACAGTTCTTGCCCGTTGCAAACTCACCACCAAAGACCGCGAGAAGGCCGAAGCCAAGTTGCTTGAGCTTGCTGGTAAAGGCTATAAAGTCATTGCTCTTGCCACTTTGGAGGTGCACCATGAAATCAACGAATTGCAGCGCCTCGACAAGAAATCCTCGTTTGATTTTGTCGGTTATGTTGCCGTGGCTGATGCCTTGCGCCCAGAAGCCGCTAAAGCGATTCGCCAGAACCGTCGCATGGGAGTCTCGACCAAAATGGTGACCGGTGACCATGCCAGCACGGCTTATGCTATTGGTAAAGCTCTGGGATTGGCGCGTGACGTTTCCGAAGTTTTAGATTGTTCTAAATTAGGCAACATCACTGATGAGGATCTGATCGAACTTGTGCGCGACACTACTATCTTTGCCCGCGTTACCCCCGAAGATAAATTTCGCATCCTCTCCGCCATCAAGCAGACTGAAATCTGCGCTATGACTGGTGATGGCGTCAATGACGTGCCTGCTCTCGTGGGGGCGCACGTCGGAATCGCTATGGGCGATAGTCCATCGATCGTCCAAGATGCCGGCGATATCATACTACTCGATAACAATTTTAAAAACATTACTGCTGCCATTCAAGAAAGTCGTACCGTGCTTGCTAATATCCGTCGTATGCTCGGATACCTTCTTGCCACTAATGCCGGCGAAGCTCTTACTACGCTGGGTGCCCTGTTATTCTTTGGCGCGCAAATGTTGACACCGATTCAGATTTTATGGATTAATCTTGTCACTGACTCACTTCTCGTAATCCCGCTCGGCCTTGAGCCTCCTGAGCAGGGAATTTTGCGTCAAAAACCTGAGCACAAAGATGCCGCGATTCTACCTGCTAATATGGTGATCCGTATGCTGGTGATCGCAATCACCATGGCGAGCCTGACCCTTCTGACTTATTTGCTAGCTGATTGGCTTTTGGACTCCTCTGCTCAGGCTAATACTTTGGCCTTTACTGCCCTCGTCGTGATGCAGTGGAGTAGTGCCTTAGCTGCTCGGGGACACTACGATTCGGTAGCACGCCGTTTCAAAGTTCGTCACCATGCCTTTTGGTGGGCTCTAGTAGTAGCCATTTTGCTGCAAATCTCCGCCCTCTTTGGCCCACTTCAACCGATCACTGGCACCGTGGCTGTGCCGTTCTGGCCACTTATCCTTACCGTTGTGGCTGCCTTCTTCATCCCGCTTGCCGTAATTGAACTATATAAGAAATTTCAAACACAAGCGTAATGTTGTAATAAATACAACGTAAAATTTATTGACACACCATATATAGTGTCTTAAAATTGATATAGACACTAGATGTAGGGTCAAACACAATTTTAAACAAAAATTTATGAACAGTAAAAACAGGAGGTAATATTTTTTATGTTCAAAAAAATTGTCAAACGGGATGGGAAAATCGCTGATTTTGATCCGAATAAAATTACTGAAGCCATTACTAAAGCTGGACTCTCCACTGAGGAGTTTAAGCACGATCGTGCGAAACAAATTGCCGACAAAGCCGTCAAACGTGCTGAGGCTACCATTAAGCAACGCACTCCAAGCGTCGAGCAGATCCAGGACATTGTCGAAGACGTTTTGATGGAGTCAGCTTTCAAGCGTACCGCCAAAGAATATATTACTTATCGCCAAGAGCGTAATCGTGTACGCGAGGCTAAGAGCAATTTGATGAACACTTATCGTACCATTGCAATTGCCGATGCTTCTGAAGATTCCGATGTGAAACGTAGCAATGCTAACGTCGATGGTAATTCCGCCATGGGTAAGATGCTACAGTTTGGTGCAGAAGGTGCCAAGATTTTTGCCAAAACCTTATTGATGAAACCGGAATTTGCCAAGGCTCATGACAACGGAGATATTCATGTCCACGATCTTGATTTCTATGCCACTGGCACCTTGACTTGCTGTCAAACCGATCCGCTGCAACTCTTTGCTGATGGAGGCTTCAATACTGGCCACGGACATCTCCGTACTCCAAATAGTATCGGTAGCTATGGTGCGCTTGCCGCCATTATTCTTCAAGCTAATCAGAATGAGCAGCATGGTGGCCAAAGTATCCCCAACTTTGACTATGCTATGGCTCCAGGCGTCGACAAAAGCTTCCGCAAGGCATTAAGCCGTGCCATTCGCCAGTACAATCGCTTCAGTGGAAATAAAGAAATCACCGTTAAAATTCCCGAAGATCTTGCTTACGGCGACGACAAAGCCATCAAAAAGCTTAAGTTACCGAACGAGATCGTTGAGAGTGCCAACGAAGACGTCGAGCGCCAAACTTTTCAAGCTATGGAAGGTTTCATTCACAACCTTAACACTATGCATAGCCGTGCGGGTGCTCAGGTGCCATTTACTAGCATCAACTTCGGTACTGATACCACTCCAGCGGGCAGGCTTGTGAGTAAGTGCCTACTTGAAGCTACTGAAGATGGTCTCGGTCATGGCGAGACTCCAATTTTCCCAATTTCGATTTTTAAGGTAAAAGAAGGTATTAATTACAACCCCGAAGACCCGAATTACGATCTCTTCAAGAAGAGTATGGAAGTTTCAGCTAAGCGCCTCTTCCCCAATTTTGTCTTCATCGACGCGCCGTTCAATCTCAAAAGCTACAAACCCGGCGATTACCGTACCGAAATCGCTACCATGGGTTGTCGTACCCGCGTTTTTGGTAGCGTTTTTCCCGAAAGTGACGGCATCGCGACTGGGCGTGGCAACTGTAGCTTCACCACAATCAACTTGGTGCGTTTAGGAATTAAACATGGTATCGCCTTGGGTGAGCGTAAAGAGGCTGACTGGTCCGGTTTTTACAAAGATCTTGACGGAAAAATGGATCTTGTCGCCGAGCAGCTCCTCGAACGCTACGAGTTCCAGGCGAATCAGCATGTGCGTAATTTCCCCTTCCTCATGGGCGAAGGCAACTGGTTCGGCAGCGAGAAGCTCAATTGGGATGACACTTTGCGTGATGTTGTCAAACACGGTACTTTAAGCATTGGTTTCATCGGTTTGGCAGAATGTCTGGTGGCTATGGTCGGCAAGCACCACGGCGAAGACCCCGAATCTCGCGAGCTTGGTCTTGACATTATTACCCATATGCGCGAGCGTTGTGATGCTTATAGTAAGAAATATCATCTCAATTTTACTCTACTTGCAACTCCCGCCGAGGGTCTCGCTGGACGCTTTACCAAGATGGATCGCAAAGAATATGGCAAAATCGCCGGCGTCACTGACCGCGATTATTATACTAACAGCTTCCATGTGCCAGTCTACTATCCGATCGGTGCTTTCGAGAAGATTGAGATTGAAGCTCCCTATCATGCACTTTGTAACGCCGGCCATATTACTTATATCGAACTGGACGGCGACCCCACGCAGAACATCGATGCTTTCGAAGCTGTAATCCGCAAAATGAAAGAATCCGGCATCGGCTACGGTTCCGTCAACCATCCGGTCGATCGTGATCCAATCTGTGGCTATTCGGGCATCATCGATGGAGACCGTTGTCCTTCCTGTGGACGTCACGAAGACGACGTGCCGTTCGAACGGCTCAGGCGGATTACCGGCTATCTCGTAGGTAGTCTCGAGCGCTGGAATGATGGTAAGAAGGCCGAAGAGCATGACCGCGTCAAGCATAATGTCGCCGGGGTTTATTCCACCGAGGAAAAATGCAAGCGCGAAGCGGTGAAGCACAATCAAACTTCAATGACGGGCAAAAAATAACCTATGTCGGCGCAGCAAATTCGTCTCTCTGGACCTCTCGAACGTGACAGTATTGTTAATGGCTACGGTCTGCGCGCCGTCCTCTGGACTCAGGGTTGCGCTCGCCGGTGTCCCGGATGCCAAAACCCTGAAACCTGGGATTTCCGCGCCGGTATGCTAGTACCAGTAGACGAAGTCTGCGCTCGGCTTTCCGAGTTCAAGGGGCAAGCTGGAATCACCTTTTGTGGCGGCGAGCCCTTTGAACAGCCAGAAGCCTGCAAAATTATCGCCGATTGGTGCCGCGAGCAGCTTGGCTGGAACGTTTGGAGCTTTAGCGGCTACGTCTACGACGAGTTAAGAGCCGCCGGCGGCGCCAAATGGGAGTTCTTAAAGAGTCTCGACGCTCTGATCGACGGGCCCTTTGTCTTGAGTGAGCGAGATCTCACCCTCAAGTTTCGCGGTTCAAGAAACCAAAGACTCCTCCATCTCGAATACGGCACCGGTAACATTATGAGGATAGAGTAATGCACGATCTTAATCTCATCGCTTGTGTCAGTCAGGACGGTGGTCTTGGTCGAGATGGCAAATTACTCTGGCAAATCCCAGAGGATATGCAGTTTTTCAAACGAACTACCATGGGACACCCTGTGATCATGGGGCGAAAAACTTTTCAAAGTATCGGCCGTGCCCTACCAGGGCGAGACAATATCATCCTCTCGCGTACCAAAGGCGACCAGCACAATATCACGTGGTGTAATGCGGCGGAACTCGACACTTGGATATCATCGCACGACGGCCCTAAATTTATCATTGGCGGCGCCAGTTTGTATCAGAAGTTTCTTCCGCTCGCCGACGTGCTGTATTTGACAGAAGTTGCCGCGAGCCGTCCCGCCGATACTTATTTCCCAGACTTTGACCGTAATGCTTGGCGGCAGGAGGTCTTGCAGAGTGGTACTTTCGACAATACAAATTATCAGATTATTAAATATACTAGAAAAGGATGATCATGTCAGAAAACGAATCAACTTCAGATCAAAGCAAATCCGTGACCACAGAACTTACTGAAGCAGTCATGACGGCTAGGATTGAGGAATTTTTAAACCAATGTTAGAGCAATCCGACCATCCGATTTACCTCGATCACGCTGCCACCATGCCGCTGCTTCCAATCGTGAAACAGCAAATGCAAGAAGCCCTACTTGCCGATTATGGCAATGCTTCAAGTCTGCATCAGCGTGGTCATATGGCGCACCAGATTGTCGAGGCTGCCCGTAGCCAAATTGCCCGTTTGATCAACGCCGATCCCGCAGAAATTATCTTCACTAGCGGTGGCAGTGAGTCGAATAATACCGTCATGGAAACCTTTCGCGACCGCAAGGTTGCTGTGAGCGCGATTGAACATCCTAGCGTTCTTGAATCTGCCAAAGCTCGTGCTAGCCAAGTCACTATCCTGCCCGTAGATGCCGAAGGGCGTGTATCTCCAGCGGATATATCACCTGATGTCGACCTGGTATCGGTCATGCTGGCTAATAACGAAATCGGTACTTTAGAACCGCTCGCCGCGATTGCTAAACATTGTAAAAAGCACAACATTTTCGTGCATACTGACGCTACGCAAGCCTTTGGTAAAATCAAAATCGACGTCCGGACGCTCGGTGTTGATTATATGACGCTTTCCGCTCACAAAATCGGTGGCCCCATCGGCGTTGGTGTCCTTTACGTGAAGCAGGGGAGCCCGTATCACCCCCTGATTCTGGGTGGCCATCAAGAAAATCGCCGTCGCGCCGGGACAACCAATATTATCGGCATTGCCGGATTTGGCGCTGCAGCTGCTTGGTGCTGGGATCACTGGAGCTGCCGGAAGTGGGCTGGGGTCGCCAAGCTGCGCAACGAGTTGAAGCAGAGAATATTGCAAGAAATTCCATATTGCACTTGTAATACCCCGGCCGAGCATTCCTTGCCTCATATTCTTAATCTCAGCTTTGCCGCTGCAGAAGGCGAAAGCATTCAACTTTATCTCAGCGAGCAGGGAATTTACGTTGGCACGGGCAGCGCCTGCGCAGCAGGCGATTTGCGCCCCAGTCACGTCATTATGGCCACCAAGCACGATGCCGAGATTGCCCACAACAGCATTCGCTTTGCGCTCGGGCTGGACACTACTGAGGCAGACATTGAACGAGTAATGCAGGTCCTGCCGCCGATTATCGCTCGTCTGCGTGACATGAGTACCATTAAACTAGGAGAAAAGGATGTCTCAATCTGAAAACACCCCCCATACTTCCATTATAGCACAGAATTGTGAAAAAGTCAATACTAAAATTACTTCTGGGGCATCTCCGAGTACTTCTTGGGTTTATTCTGACCTGGTAAAAGAACATTTTTTGAACCCGTGCAATTTCCTCATGGGCGACGAAGCACAATTCGCCTGTGATGCCATAGGTGTTGTAGGGAATCCGGTCTGTGGTGACCAAATGAAAATGTTTTTAGTGATCAAGGACGGCAAGATTTCTGACGTTCGCTGGAAGACCTACGGTTGCGCCAGTGCAATTGCCGCGACTTCGGCCCTTTCCGAACTAATTAAAGGTAAAACTTTGGATGAAGCTCTCACCGTGGGACCCGAAACTATTACTGCCTACCTCGGCGGTCTACCTGAACACAAAGTGCATTGTTCGGTCTTAGGGCACGAGGCGTTGGCTGCGGCAATTGCAAATTATCGGAAAAAGCCTTAAAATAGACTTATGTATATATCCAGTCGTGTTGGGGCTACAATTTACCGCTTAGTGCTAGGCGTCATCGCGGCGCTCGGGGTGTGGCTGCAGTTTAATGCGAGTGGTGTTGCCGCTTGGCGGCTTTTGGCTACCTGGGTTATGCTGATTGCTAGTATATATTATATTCTTGGAGGCATTTTTTCGCTCGCCATGCGTCGCCTCAGCCCGGGCTTTGAGATCTGCCCTATGCTGCAAGGAGCTCTGGTGGTTTCGGGCATTATGCTGATGATTGGCGCAGTTATCTTTGCGGGCTGTGGCATGGATTTGCCGGGCGCCAGTGGTATTGGTGGCGTGATCGTGAATTTTCTCGTGCCAGTCTTGATGTTGGTCGGCTGGATCTTCTTTTCTATGAAGGGGCTGTGGCGCCCGATCGACCCCTTTAATTGGCTGGCCTTTCTAGTTATTTATGTCGGATTTGTGCTGTTGTCGAGTTTTTATATTTCGCAGTCGTCCGATCTAATTTATCCGTACGAGATTTTAAATTATGAACGCATCTCAATTGCTACGATGTTGTGGTGGTTGGTTCTGTTTGCAGTTATTGATCTGATCTTTGGTTATCTCTGTGTGGTGATTGATTTTGCGATGAGCGGCCGACTTTCCGAAACCATTGTTCTGCCCCGTATTAAGACCATTGTTATCGAAGAAGATGAAGCAGTGTCTACCGTGCCCGAAGCCACTAAACCTTCAACGACTAACGCAGCGCAGCCGGTTTCGTCTACTAAGTCTCCAATCGCGCTCGAGACGAAGCCAACTGCACCTACTAAAGCCCCGATTGTCAAGGTTAATGTCGAAGGATTGACCGATCATAAATCTGCCAAGAACTTGCATGGTAAAGGGCCCAAGTCGTCCAAAGCTCCTGAGCTCACAACATCCTCCCCCAAATCCCCTAAGATTACCACGTCCTCGCCCAAGGTTCCCGAAACGCCAAAACCAAAATCAGCCTCCCAGCCGCCGTCCAAGTCGCCGGCGAAGCCCACAGAGGCTAAAACGTCAAAACCGATCAAAGAGGTTAAAAATCCTGAGCCTAACCCCGCCAAACCCAAATCTTCTAAGTCTGAATCTAAAAAGAGCTCCGACAAAATATCGATTACATCACCCGTTAAATCCAAATCAGACCCAGTTTAAGTTGCCGAGCGCATCAATCTGTCACCTGATTGTCACTTGATTTTGTTAGAATCGATATAACTGGTGATAGCCAGGAGTCAACTTTAATCAGGAAAAGTTATGAAAATTCTAGAAGTCAAGAATTTGACCAAAACATATGGCAAGGGGGAAAATCGGGTGCGGGCGGTCGACGACGTGGATTTCTCAGTCGATGAAGGAGAGTTCGTCGCGATCGTTGGCGCCAGCGGATCGGGCAAGTCCACTCTCCTCCATCTCTTAGGTGGCGTCGACCGCCCGACCTCCGGCAAAGTTTTAATTGACGGCAAAGATATTTATCAGCTCTCCAATGATGCTTTGGCGATTTTCCGCCGCCGTCAGGTCGGTATTATTTATCAGTTTTACAATTTAATTCCCATTCTCAACGTTAAGGAAAATATTACTCTGCCCTGTGACCTAGATGGCAAACCCGTCAGTCGTAAACGTATGGAGGAGCTCCTCACGACGTTAGGGTTAACTCATCGCACCAATCACCTTCCTAACCAGCTTTCTGGGGGTCAGCAACAACGCGTCTCGATTGGTCGGGCGCTCATCAATGATCCGGCCATTATCCTCGCTGATGAGCCGACCGGAAATCTTGATTCTAAATCGGGGGACGAAATCCTTTCCCTCCTCAAATTGTCCAACCAAAAGTATCATCAAACCATCATTATCATTACGCACGATCTCGAAATTGCCAGTCAAGCTGATCGCGTGATCACTTTTGAAGATGGCAAAATTATCAAGGACGAAAGGATGTAGTATGAACATCTTGCAACGTCTCACTCTCACTAATCTCCGGGAGAATAAACGCCGCACTGGGGTCACTATTATCGGTGTCATGCTTTCGACTGCTCTTATTCTAGCTGTGGCGGGCATCGTTACGAGCTTTCAGGATATGATGAAAAGTTGGGCTATCGCGCAAGTTGGTGATTATCACGATATGTATGAAGCTGTGCCGACTGAAGATCTCAAATACATTGAAGAAAACCAACACGTCGCCAAATATTACTACTCCACACCACTTACCGACGAGCAGCTTGGCGATTCCAAGGAGACTTACGAGTTATATCAGAACGAACCCTACAGTGCTTCGCTTTTTGAACCGATTACTACTTTGCCGGCTGACGCCAAAGGCAAATATAATATCTATGTTCGCTACGATCGTCCCGGAGACTATGATCAAATTCGCCAGCAAATTCTTGACACTTTAACTGCAAATCATGATGATTCTATCAATGTCCGCACTAACAGCGAATTATTGCGTTATGAAGGCGTGATGGGTGATGTCACTCTGAAATCGCTTTATAGCTTGGCTACTTTGGTAATTGGTATTATTGTTGTGACCAGTATATTTGTCATTCGCAATAGTTTTAGCATTTCTGCTACTGAACGCACCCGTCAATTTGGGATGCTAGCTAGTATTGGCGCTACACCTCGCCAAATTCGCCAAAGTGTTTTCTTTGAAAGCTTCGTGATCGCGGCGATTGGTATTCCACTGGGTGTAATTTTAGGTACAGTTGCAGTTGCAATTTTGATCGTAATTATAAACCTCTTGCTTGACGGCATGATGATTACGAGTATCGCTTTCTCTATGCCGTTTTGGATTTTCCCGGTGGCAATTCTGCTTAGTCTTGTCACGATTCTGCTTTCCAGTCTCATGCCTGCTATACGTTCGGGACGCATTTCTCCGATTGAAGCCATCCGAGGCAACCAAGACGTCAAAATCAAACCGCGCAAGCTTCGCACGGGTAAGCTTATCCGCCAAACTTTCGGCATCGGTGGCGTGATTGCGAACAAAAATCTCAAACGCAGTCGCAAGAAATATCGCACCACGGTGATTTCTATTGTGCTGTCGGTTGCAACTTTCATCGGGCTAGCTAGCTTCCTCGATTATGGCCAGCGAGCCACCAGTCTGCAATTCAATCATAGCCATATTGATTTTGCCATCAACGGTGGTAGCATTGAATTCTATCGCGATCTAGTCAAACGTTTCAACCTCCAGGATTATGCCTACTACCAAAATACTTACGGGCTGGCGGATGGCGTGACCATCATGAGCCAAGACGCTTTCGAAAAATACGCCAAATCCATCGGCCTCAACCTTAAAGATTATTCACATGCTGCAATTCTGAACGATCAAGCCATTGCACTGAATGATGACGGAGGCTATAGCTACCTGCGCCAATATCCAGATATCAAAGAAGGTGATACGATTAATGTTGAAGTTACTGAACGTCGCGAGTTAGAACAGCCAGAGCTAGGTGACGACGGGACTCAGGCTGAATATCAGACCAAATACAACTACATCGATCTGCCTATTACCAAAATTTCTGACACTAAGCCCCTTGGTTTTGAAAATAGCTACTATAGCGCAGTATTCATTCCCGAAAATCATTATCTTGCTGACAAGTTCTTGCCTGATCCTGATGAGATTCAATTCATCGGCGGAGCTACGGACAATCTTGCTACAGTTTCGGAATATCTCACCGGCATTGATGAAAGTGAAAAATTCGAGCACTTCAATTTTATTGATGTTCAGGAAACTAGTGCCCAGATGCGCCGATTCTATCTCTTGGTTAGCATCTTCCTGTACGGCTTTGTCATTGTTGTGACTCTGATTGGCGTGACCAATATCTTCAACACCATTACCACCAATATTGCCTTACGCGCCAATGAATTTGCTATCTTGCGCTCTGTCGGTATGACCAATCATGAATTCAACCGCATGATTCGGCTAGAAAGCCTCATGTATACTGGAAAAGCTCTTTTGATCGGTATCCCGCTCGGCATCCTCTTCTCATACGGCGTCTATAGTTCGATTGCGAGCTCAATTGATTTCGGTTTTCAGTTCCCGCTTGTGCCCATTCTGATTTCTATCCTGGCGGTAGCTCTCTTAATCGCCGTGATCATGCGCTACTCGGTTAAACAAGTCGCCAAACAAAATATTATCGAAACCATCCGTTCCGAAAATATCTAAGTTATAATAAAATATATGAAGATCCTGCTCGTTGAAGATAATCCTCTCACTGCCAAAGGTCTGGTTTATCTTCTCGAGCGGGAAAAATATCTCTTGAATGTCGCCTCAAGTCTCAAAACCGCGCGCGACCTGCTCAATTCGCATCATTACGACCTAATTCTGCTTGATATCTCGCTGCCCGATGGCGATGGGTTTACCTTGGCCGAAACCCTGCGCCGCGATCAGCCCGACCTTCCAATTATTTTCCTCACTGCCAAAGACGATGAAAACGACATTGTTCGCGGTCTCGAACTTGGCGCTGAAGATTACATCACCAAGCCCTTCCGCACTCGCGAGCTATTACTGCGAATCCGTAAAATTTTACGCCATGGGACTCAGTACGCTTCTACCCTAATCTGTGGCAAACTTTCCTTTCAGCTTGATACCGATCAGGTCAAAGTGGGGGATCGTGTTATCACTTTGAGCCCGCTAGAGCGTCGGCTCCTACTTTGTCTACTCGAAAACCCCGGCCGCATTGTTACTCGTGAACGTCTCCTCGACGAAATTTGGGATGCTTCTGGACGCATCGTAAATGACAATACTCTTACCGTTTACATGAAACGCCTGCGTAACAAGCTCAACCTCCCCGGCGCAATCGTAACTGTTAAGAATCTAGGATATCGTTTATGCGCCGTCGACTAATCCGCATTTTCCTGCCAATTTTCTGTGTCGTTTTAGCCGCCAGCCTAGCTCTCGTCACCGCATTTGGCGCCTTGCGCACCTCCTACCAAGCTGCGGCAAATCGCGAGCTAGCTGGGATTATTGGCGCCGCACTCACGAATAATTCCAATGACTCTAGCGCCGAGCTTGACCCGTTGCGTGTTATTCAGGAGTTACGTTCTCCGAGTTCCGCCATGGTTGCTCGGGGCGAGGCAGCCCTGCGCCAATATGGCTACTTATCGAGCGACCTAGCTTCTCCGAGCGCGAGCAATTTTGTAACCCAAGTTCTCGCCACCGCTCTTCTCATTATCCTTGCGTCTGGCCTAGTACTTTTACTTTATTTCTGGTGGCTAGATTATCGCACTTCGCGCAAGATTCGCCGTTTGGTGCAATATCTGCAAGACTTAGGCAACAAGATCTACGATCTCCGCCTAGCCGAAAATCAAGAAGGCGAATTTTCGCTACTCACTAACGAACTTTACAAGATCACCGTCGCGCTGCGTGAGGCCGCCGACCAGAACCGCCTGGCGCGTCAAGAACTCGAGACTGCCCTAGCCGACATTTCACATCAGCTCCGTACTCCACTCACCTCACTCCAAATCATGGTAGATAATATTTACGATGACCCTGAAATGCCCGCCGCTACTCGCCAGGAGTTTTTACGGACGATTAGTCGCCAAACTGAAGCCATGTCCAGTCTCGTCACCACTCTCCTGAATCTTGCCAAATTTGATAGCAAATCCATCAAACTTCACCGCACCAAATTTCCCATTGCAGCTCTCCTCTCCGAAGTACAACAAAATCTCGCCGTGCTTGCCGACATTGCTGAAGTCAAGCTCGAAATTTCTGGCGACCTGACTACAGAGGTTTCACTTGATCTGCGTTGGCAGAGCGAAGCGCTCACTAATATCGTCAAGAATTGCATCGAGCATAGTCCTATAGGTAGCGTCGTAGAGATCGCCGTCAAGCAGAACCCGCTTTTCCTCCGCCTCATCATCTCTGACCATGGCGAGGGGATTTCTCCTCAGGACCTGCATCATATTTTCGAACGCTTTTACAAGTCCCAGAATGCTAAATCTTCCAGTATCGGCATCGGACTTTCTCTTGCCAAGGCGATCATTGAATCTGACCAAGGCCAAATCGCCGTCCGCTCCGTCGAAGGCCAGGGAACTACCTTCACAGTCACTTACTATTCATAACGCAGAATCAACTTCCGTTAGTTCCGCCTATGGTTCTAGGCAAAAATCGCCCGGGACTTTCGTCCCGGGCTTTGGTTATGAAGCTAAGCTACGTCTACGATGCCTCGAGTAATATCAGCAACCGCTGTTGCATTTCATCAGTTTCCTGCATCCGCGTCAGGCTGTCTACTAAATCCTTAGTTACAGCCTTCGATACATTCCGAATACACTGGCTTTCCGGCAGAATACTGATGCCCAGCTCGCATTTCAGCTGTACAGCCCGGTTGACCAGATCTGCACGCAGCGTTGGCTCGGCGTCCATTTCGTAAGCGCCCAGGATTTCCCTGGGCAAGCTCCCCAGAAAGGCTTTCCGAAACAGAACTTTGCGCTGCTTAATCAGCTTCTCCTGCGACAAAGTTGAGTTCTGATAATGCTGCTTTTCCACCGCCAGCCAGTTCTTCAGCTCTTTCATCAATTCCTGCACCTGAGGATTTTGTGCGATTTTCGGCATTCTTGCGATTACCTCATCGCACATTTCCACCAACTCCTGCAGCCGCCTAAGCTGTGTGATATTGATCTTGCAGACCTTGGCACAGTACTGTCGTTCCAGATTGGTTACTTCCAGAATCAGGCCGATCAAATTCATCCGCACGATTATCGTCGGTGAGATCGGATCACCGAGGCACTGGCGCAAAGTCTGCAGGCCGGGCACCCGGCCATGTACCAGTCCCTGGTACATGGCCTGAATCCAGTCTTTTTCTCTGAACTCCGGCGATACCAAGTTCCACCATTTGTGTTGCCAGGGCAGATCCTCGCTCAGTTGCAGCAGGATTTCAAGAAACTCTTTCTCTTTCTGCCGCTGTTCAGCTCGCTTCATTCTTAAGTTACTTTTCTTTTCTGTAGTCATCATTTATCCCTCCAATCTATGTTTGACCACATCAAAACCTAAAGCTTTATCTCAGCTCTACCTCTATTGTATCACACATTATCAAAAAAGTCAAGAATATTTTCCTCTTGACTTCACATCTATCCTAAATCCGTGGCTGGGTCGGCAGGGATCGAACCTGCGAATGCTGGGACCAAAACCCAGTGCCTTACCACTTGGCGACGACCCAAGATAACTTAATTATATCACGCGGCTCGATAATTGCCAAGCGCTAAGCCTTCTGGCTCGACTTCTCTAGTCGAATCTCCGCTACGTCATTACGGCGCTCTGCCTCGCGTAAATTTGGCACCTCTTCAAATAACACCCGAATACAGCCTGCAATTGGTATCGCGATGATCGCTCCGACCAGACCAAACACATTCATTCCCACGATAATAGCTACCAAAATCATTGTAGCAGGCAGATTTAACGCGTTGCCTTGAATTTTTGGCGCAATCACGTTGTTTTCGACCTGGGCATAGATAATATAGAAAATCAAGAACACTACCGCTGCTGCCGGCGAGCTGAAAAGCAGAATCAGAGTGATTAACGCACAACTGATAATCGGACCAAACATTGGTATGAGATAAAACAGAAAAGCCACCAGTCCCATTGGTAAGGCCAAACTCCCCTGGAACCCAAACACAAACGCCAGCAAGAGTACCACGATCGTCACCACGCAGCCGTCCAAAAACGCCACCATCACCTGATGTGAAAAATAAGTCGATACAACATTAATCATCCGATCGGTCAAACGCTTCACCGCCTGGATTGTCGCATTCTTGCGTTTGCCCTCGAGCATTTTCCAGAATGATTCCATAATCCCGGGGCCTTCAAGCGAGAAAAACAGCGTCAACACAATGGTCAAAATCACATTCGTCAGCACGTTGGCAATCGCACTTACACTCACTACCAGAGTATTGCCGATATTCGACACAAAACTATTCGAAAAACTCTGCAAAGCATTCGTAATTTCGTGTTGTAGATTATCGATTCCTAACGTTCGGCCGAAATCATTAATCCCGTCCCAGCCACCTAGGGTATGTTCAAACGTCGCCGGGAGCTGCTGCACCAACTGCGTGGTCTGCTCGATCACCACCGGGCCCACCACCGCCAGCACCAGCCCTAGAAACAGAATTACGATCGTGTAAGCCAGCACTGTAGAAGAGGCGGCATGGTCGCGCTTAGTCAGGCGATTTATGCGTGTCGCTAGCGGTCGGATCGCAATCGCTAAAAATAGCGCAATCCCGATAATCACTAGTGCTCCCAGTGCTTTCCAGATGAATAATCCCGCCAGTCCAAAACCCAAAATCACCAGCCAAAATCGCACAAACGTTTTGGTGTCCACCTCAATTGTCCTATGCATAGACCTCCTTCATTCTCTCTATTGTAGCATAGACTTACTCTGTCGACAACTTACGTCATCCAAGGGGATAGATTTAAATCTGGCCGCCATAATACTCCGCCAAAAACTTGCCTTTGTACTCTGTGAAATAATCACCCATTATCGCTGCGCGCACCTCCTCCGTCAGGCGTACGATAAATCGTAAATTATGAACCGAGGCCAAATTATAATATTTTTGCTTCTTTTCCACCTCGCCCGAGCGCCACAGCGCCCGCAGGCTACCTCTAGTCCAGCCCGCTTGGCAAGTTGCACAATCACAATCCTTAGCGAGTGGCTCGCCTGACTCTGTCATCTTGCGTAGATTATAATTACCCTGTAGGGTATAAATCTTGCCGTGTCGAGCCTCACGCATCGGTGCGACACAGTCAAATGTATCGGCCCCCATTTCCGCTCCGATCAAAATATCATCCGGATGTGATAACCCCAAGAGATGTCGAGGCTTCTCCTGGGGTAACTCTTCGTTGCACCAGCGCAAAATCTCACCCAGATCTTCCTTCAGAAATGCCCCGCCCAGTCCGAAACCGTCAAATCCTGCGCCATCTACGCGCATCGCGGCCAGGTTGCGCGCCGTTTGTCGCCTGAGATCCTCCCAGCGTCCGCCCTGCAACACGGCGTAAAGATTTTGACGGTAACCTAAATCGTCGCGGTGTTTCAGATGTTCCCTCAAGCTTCGCTCCGCCCAGCGTTCCGTACGCTGCAGTGCCTCAACATTATACTCGTAAGTGTCGGCCAGCGAAGTCAGCTCGTCAAACGCCATGTGAATGTCCGCTCCGATTTGGCACTGGATCCGCATCGATTCCTCCGGTCCAATAAAATCCGGCTGATGATCAAACGGATCAATGAAGTTCACTCCCTCCTCTGTCACCTTCGCTAGGCGTTCGGTGTGTGCAGTATTGGTGACCCCGCGCTCACGCTCCATTGAGACCACCTTACCTAGCCCCGACCCCAGCGACATCACTTGGAATCCACCGCTATCGGTCAACGTTGGTCCCTGCCACGGCTCAGTGGGTTGATCAGTTGGCGACCAGCTAGCTAATCCTCCAGACATGGCAATTTCCGCCGCCTGTCGTCGTAAATGATAGCCATTTGATAGCATCGCCTGCGCCCCCAAAGCGTGCAGTTCATCTGCCGGGATAAAACGCACAAACCCCCGCGTCCCCACTGCCATAAAAGCCGGCGTCTTGATTTCGCCGTGCGTAGTCTTGATCACGCCTGCTCGCCCTAGGCCATTCGCTAGCGTCTTTTCTACCCTAAATTCCATATACAATATATTATAGCATAAAAAGCCCCCTAATCACAGGGGGCAGAGTGTCCTCTCCAGGCGACGTAGTAGGTCACAGGAAAGAGCAAGAGTTCAAGGGTTAGCCCCAAGAGGTAAGCCCACACTACTTGGCGGCAGAATTCCGAGAAGGGCAATTTACCATAAAATGCGAACACTTCAAACACCACCGCGTCTACTGCATGGGCGGCACCTGACGAAATGATTGCCCGCTTGGCAAAGGCTGACACGAAGCTAAGATCAGTCAACTTAGGACTCACATTGGCTAACTCGGCCCCGACTCCCAACTGCACCACGGCAAAAGGATCACGTGCCAATCCCAGCCAGCCACCCCTGTGGCGGATTGCTTCAAATAGGCGATTGTTCGCCAGCTGACCCAGTAGAAACGACACAATACTGGCCAAAAAGATTCGTCCAGCAGCACTAGCTATCACAGTAAAAGCGCTATTGTCTGCGCCAGGATAATCCAGCAGCTGATTCGCTAGCGCGATCACCGCGAGCGTCAGGACGCCAAACATGGCCGCCACCAGCGCGACAAAGTTTGCCAGCTTTTCGCCATAGAATTCTGCCAGCAGATCCCCGACGATGTACGACAAGGGAAAGAGTAAAATTCCTGCATCAACCGGGACACCAAATAACCACCAGATCTTCAGCGCCAGTAAATTTGCCACAATTAGCGTCATCACTAAACTGGCCGATGCGATGATCAGCCATCTTATCCTTTTTTCGGACAAGTTTATCACCTCTTTCTTAAATAATTCTGAGTTTCTCTGCTTGAGAGCACCCTATCCTTCCATCATAGCATACTTAAGCCAAAAAATCAATAGAACCGTCGATTTTTGGCACTACAGGCTTGACTTTGCTAAAAATTAGCGTTATGATGGTCTAATGTTGAAGTTATTTCGTTACCTCAAGCCCTATCTTAAATCTGTGATTTTGCTGTTTTTCATGGTCGCGGTGCAGGTGTGGGCCGGCCTGCAACTTCCCGCCATGATGGCAAATATTATCAATAAAGGCATTATGCTTGGCGACATGGGGTACATTTGGGGTACCGGTATTGGTATGATTGGCTTTGCTATTCTTGCGGCTTCTTGTGCGCTGATGACTGATTTTCTCTCGGCGCGTATCGGCACAGCCTTTTCGCGCGATCTACGCAACGATATTTTCCAGCATATTCTTCAATTTAGCATTGCCGATGTGGACAAATTTTCTACTGCCTCACTCATCACGCGCACTATGAACGATGTTTCGCAGGTCCAATCCGCCGTTGTCATCTGTCTTTCTATGGCTTTGCGGGCGCCGATGACTTGTATTCTGGCTATTGGTCAAGCTATTGCTACTGCACCGGATATGACCTGGATTATTGCGCTCGCGGTGGGTATTATCCTCTTCTTGACGATTTTGATCATGTCGATCGTCATGCCCAAATTTAAACTTATCCAGCAACTCGCCGACCGAATTACTCTGCTCACACGCGAGAATCTCACCGGCCTCCGCGTGATTCGCGCCTTTAATAACGAGTCACTTGAGGGGCGTAAATTTCAGCAGACCAACCACGAATTTGCCAAACTCAATGTCTGGGTCGACACCATCATGTCGCTGGATAGTCCGTTGGTGAGTTTAGTCTTTAACGGCACGACGCTACTTTGTATCTGGATTGGAATTTCGCTAATTACGACTAACTTTGCCTATCTCGGCAACATGATGGCTTTCATGCAATATGCAATTCAGGTTGTAATGTCCTTCCTCTTCCTTACTATGCTGTTTGTGATCTTGCCCCGCGCCAGTGTTTCAGCTAAGCGTGTGAATGAGGTGCTTGAAACTCGTCCCAAAATCACCTGGAAAGCCCAAACTATCGGCAAGCCTAGTCTGCAGCCCGAAGTTGAATTCTCTCACGTCGATTTCGCCTATCCTGGGGCCGAAGAAAAAGTCCTCCAGGACGTCTCTTTCACTGCGAAAGTTGGTCAAACTACCGCCTTTATCGGCTCGACCGGCTCCGGCAAGTCTACCCTGATCAATCTCGTGCCGCGGTTTTACGAAGCTACTGGCGGAGAAATCAAAATTAATGGTATTAATATCCAGGATTACTCAGAATCTGATCTTATGCGTCGGATTGGCTATGTGCCACAGCGCGGCTTACTCTTTGCCGGCACCGTAAAAAGTAACATTCTCTTTGGCGCACCCGAAGCCGATGATGACCGCATGCGGCTTGCGGCACGCATTTCCCAGTCCAGCGAGTTTATCGAAAAACTTGATAAGAAATATGACTCACGTATTGCCCAAGGCGGCACTAACGTATCTGGCGGTCAGCGTCAGCGGCTTTCGATTGCTCGTGCCATTGCCAAGGATCCAGACATTTATATTTTCGACGATTCATTCTCGGCCCTAGACATGAAAACCGACGCCAAGCTCCGCCATGATCTCAAGACAATTACCGGAGACGCTGTGACTTTGATCGTCGCGCAACGTATTAGTACCATCAAAGATGCGGATCAAATAGTCGTCCTAAATCAAGGTCAAGTCGTCGGTAAGGGCACACATAGCGAGCTACTGCAAAGTTGTAAAGTGTATCGCGAAATTGCCAAGTCTCAATTATCCGAAGCAGAATTTGCCGCCGAGCTTAAAACGAGTGGAGGAAAACATGCCTAAACATTCTACATCTGGAGAAAAACCCCAAAAACTCAGTATCGCCTTTGGCCGATTCTGCGCTTCGCTGCGCCCATGGCGAGTAGCTATTCTATGTGCGGCAATTCTCGCCATCGGCGCTACAGTTTGTTCCATTTTCGGACCCAAACTTCTCGGATCCATGACCGACTACGCCGTCGAAGATTATCAATCCGCCATTGTAGCCGCCAATGGTGCCGTCCCGGATGCTGAAACCCTCGGTGCCGCCATTAACTGGGGGCGATTGGGTAAGTTGGCCCTCATCCTCATCGGGCTCTATCTTGCTTCCGCAGTTTTGAATTATATTCAAGGTGTAATTCTTTCCGTCGTCTCGGCGCACTATGCTCGTAAAATGCGCACTGATATCCTAGAGAAAATCTCGCACTTGCCCATCTCTTACTTCGACCAGCACCAGTTTGGCGACGTACTTTCCCGCATGAATAACGATGTAAGTATGGTAGCTAATACTTTGGCTAATGTCCTCACGCAAATTATTACCAGCGCTACCACGCTAGTAGGCATTTTGATTATGATGCTGACCATTTCAGTCTGGCTTTCAGTGATCGCACTAGTAGCGGTGCCCGTATCGCTTATCTTAGTGAGTTTTATTGCCAAAAAAGCCCAAGCTTTCTTCCGTTCTCAGCAGACGACTCTAGGTACACTTAACAGCGCGATCGAGGAAGATTATTCCGGGCAATCCATCATTAAAGCCAATTCCTACGAAGCAACTGCCTTCCAAAAGTTCTCTAGCACAAATCAACGACTCTATGAAGTATCTTGGAAAGCTCAGTTCTATTCTGCCCTGGCTTTCCCGATTACTCACATCTGCACCAATATCAGCTACGTTTTGATTTGTGTGGCCGGTGGACGGTTGGCGATTGAGGGTAAACTGATGATTGGCAGCGTTCAAGCTTTTATTCAATACGTCAATCAGTTTAATCGTCCCATTACCGAGGTCTCACAGATCACATCCAACATCCAGCAGACCCTCGCTGCTGCCGAACGTATCTATAATTTTCTTGACGAGCCCGAAGAGGCGCCCGACCTGGACCCAGTCAAGACTATAAACCCAGTGCAGGGTGCAGTAGAATTCCACAAAGTTAATTTTTCCTACGATAAAACCAAGCCTATCATTCAAGATTTTTCGGTCAAAATCAAACCTGGTATGCAAGTAGCTATCGTAGGTCCCACCGGCGCAGGGAAGACTACGATCATCAACCTACTAATGCGTTTCTACGATCCAGACAGTGGCTATATCACGATTGATGGTGTACCGACTAGGGAGATGAGACGCTCCGACGTACGTAAACTTTTTGGCATGGTACTGCAAGACACTTGGCTCTTTTCGGGCACTATTGAAGAAAATCTTAAATATGGCAACCATCACGCCACACATGAAGATATCGTACGCGCCACTGAGGCTAGCAGCATTCATCATTTTATTGAATCTCTGTCGCACGGCTATCACACTGTGATTTCGGAAGACTCGGATAATATCTCCGCTGGCGAGAAACAGCTGCTCACCATTGCACGCGCGATGGTGGCTAATCCACCGATGATGATTTTGGACGAAGCCACTAGCAATGTCGACACTCGCACTGAGCAAATTATCCAGGACGCCTTCGCTAAACTCACTCATGGTCGTACTTCCTTCGTTATTGCGCATCGTTTGTCGACGATTCGCGACTCTGATTTGATCCTGGTAATGAAGGCTGGCAACATCGTTGAACAGGGGACTCACGACGAATTGCTGAAACAGGGCGGGTTCTACGCCGAGCTCTATAACTCTCAGTTTGCCGAAACCGCTGAGGTCTAGGAAGAAAAGCGGGCCGCGACTGAAGTCGCGGCCCCGTATCTAGTATACTAGATACCCGTCATCAAGCGCACCTTTGTGCGGAAATAGATGAACCGATTGATTTGCAGGAGTGTGGGAAACATAATTACATTTTTACCTTTAATCAGATTTAACCCTTCAGGCGAGGTATTCCATGGTTTGATCATCGTGACGTTGATCTCTGCCGGTGACATGCCGAGATTGTAAGGACTGTCATCCACGAACACAAAGGTATTTTTCGGAATATCCTTATATCGCGTTTCGTTTGTATTCTCGTAAATAGTCGATGTGATTTTGTCACTCGTCAATCCCGGTATCTTCTCCATCAACTGGCGCAGTTTCAGATCGGCTCCCTCCCGTGTTCCCGTCTTGGTATTGAACACCACTTCAACACGCGGATCCAATTCTTCGGGCCGCAAAATATCTTCCACTCCGTCATAGAACTCGATATCACGAAAATATTTCTCGTCTGACAACGCAGCTCTGGCACGTTTTTTCAAGTCATCTGAAAATCTCGGAATTCTCTCGATGTAAAAACTTGTCCAGTCTGCCAAATCAAACTCCAGATCGTCTGCAATCCGCTTCCCCTGTGCGTGACAAATATCATCCACGTCATACACTATCAGGATCTGATCCTCTGGCGCTATGGGCTGCCTAAAAACGTGATTCACCTTATCACTTCCTTTCTAAAGAGCTCAGTATGGTTACTGTTCTTCCCCATTATCTCACGCCTGCGAGATTTTTCCAAACATAAACGTTATAATTCTGACCTCTACTAGCTTGGAGCACCAAACATGATTCAGTTATGCTATAATAATACCAATGAAACATATATTATATATCGTTATACCGTGCTATAACGAGTCGGACGTCTTACACGAGACTGCTAGCCGACTCCAATATAAGCTGACCCACCTCATCTGCGATCAAAAGATCTCCGACCAAAGCCGTATTATGTTTGTCAATGACGGCAGCAAGGATGACACTTGGGAAATTATCCAAAAACTGCATCAATCCGATTCGCATTTTGTCGGTATTACACTCTCGCGCAACCGTGGCCATCAAAATGCTTTGCTCGCCGGTCTAATGACCGCTAAAGATCGTGCCGATATCGTGATTAGCATGGACGCCGATTTGCAAGATGATATTGATGTCATAGATGAAATGTTAACTAAATATCAGGATGGAGCCGAAATCGTTTATGGCGTCCGCTCCTCACGCGCCAAAGATTCTTGGTTCAAACGCTTTACCGCTGAAAGCTTTTACAAATTCATGAAAATCATGGGCGTTGATGTGGTTTTTAACCATGCTGACTACCGCCTCACGAGCCGCAAAGTCCTGGGCGAACTTGCTAAATACCACGAAGTTAATCTTTTCCTGCGTGGCATTTTCCCGATGATTGGATTTAAGACCGCTATTGTATATTACGAACGTGGTGAACGTTTTGCTGGAGAGTCGAAGTATCCTCTCAAAAAGATGCTGAGCTTCGCTTGGGACGGAATTTCGTCACTCAGTGTCAAACCACTCCGCTTTATCACTATGCTCGGGTTTCTGGTGACGTTTGTTAGTGTCATGGTGCTGATTTATGCTGTCATAGTTAAGCTTTGCGGTGGAGCTATCTCCGGCTGGACCTTTACGATCTGTTCAATTTGGCTCGTCGGCGGAGTGCAGACCTTATCACTTGGTGTAATTGGCGAATACATTGGCAAAATCTATAGTGAAACCAAAGCTAGACCGCGCTACGTTATTGCTGAAGATTTAGAAAAGGAGGATACACATGAATCTGATTAATATTATTAATATTATCATTTTACTTATCACTCTAGGACTGATCAGTTTTGTGATCTATCGGAAGTATAAATTTCCCCAAAATCCTCCTGAAAGTTTTCCGCTCAGCAAAACTACCGAAATCATTATTGCTAGTATTCTAGGAATCTGTTTAGTGATAGCCTTAAGCTTCAGACTTGGTGCGGTTCCGGCTGGCCTCCACGTAGACGAGGCTGGCATGGCTTACGACGCTCTTTCGTTAGCCAAACATGGTACGGATCGGTTCGGCTATCACCATCCAGCCTATTTGATTAATTTTGGTGGTGGTCAGAACGCGCTTTATACTTATTTAGCCTCAATTGTTGTGCGCATCCTGGGATTTAGTATTTTTGCAATTCGCATTCCAGCTGTAATTTTAGCCTTAGCGGCAGCTGTAGTGTTTTATTTTCTCATGCGACGTGTTAAGGGCCCGGCCTTTGCTCTAATCAGCTTAGCTTTATTTGTTGTTTTACCGTTCTCGATTATGCACTCGCGCTGGGGGCTAGAATCATATCTTTTCTTCCCGCTCTCGATTATGTCTATTGCTGCACTTTGGCTAGCTTTCAAAGAGCACAAAATCTGGCAATTTGTGCTCGCTGGTGTCACCTTTGGCATAACGCTATATACCTACGCGGTATCGTATCTGATTTTACCGGCCTTTCTCGCAGCCCTCATGATTTACGCGCTTTATACTAAACGTCTGAAACTCGCCGAGTTATTTGCTTTTGCGATTCCGCTTGGGCTGCTTGCTGTTCCGCTCATCCTTATGTTGGCAATTAATCAGGGAATTATTCCAGAAATCGCCAATCGGTTTTTCTCTGTTCCTAAGATGTGGTTTTATCGTGGCGGGGAATTCAGCCTTGCAAACATCCCCCACAACCTCAACATTTTTAATATAATTTTTAGTCAAGATTTTTTGAGTTACAATGCTAATCCGACTTTTGGCACAATGTATTATTTTAGTATTCCTCTAGTTGTGCTGGGACTGGGAATTGTCGCTAGGCGCTCATATTTCTGGGTGCGCTCGGACGTGCGTTCTAAAGCAGCCCGCTCCGAATTCTCATTGGATATCTTCATGCTCGTGTTCTTCATTATGAACTTTTTCTGTGCCATGATCCTTGATGGCCCGAACATCAATCGAATTAACGCGATTTATGTACCGTTATTCTACTTTTTGGCCGTAGCGATCTTCTGGTTATATCAACATTGGCGCTGGAGCCTCGTTGCGATCGGCACATTTTATTTGATTTCTTTCGGCCTCTTTGCCAAATGGTATTACTTTGAATATCCCCTTACCGTTCATGATCGGGATTTGTTTGTCACCCTGGACGATTACGACCAAGCCGTCGACTTTGCCAAAGAACATACGTCAGGCGAGATACAGGTCTGGGTCGGGGGACTTTATTCTCAGCCATATATCTATACTGCTTTAGCCGACGAGATTGACGCGGAAGAATTTCAACGCACAAGTTACATTCAGAGCTCGCACGTACTCGTACTTGGAGAATATCGTTTTGGAGGAGGAGATCTAGAGATAATTGATCCGGATGACACCTATGTCTTTATGGGTTCGAACACCGTTCCAGACAACCCCACTCTAAAACAAATGTCATCTGAACGCTTCGGAGAGTATATTGTATACTATCCTACCAAAAGGAAGAAATAAATGCGTCTTCGAGGTTTTGAAATCGCTAAAGGCTGGGAAGACCAAGGCATCACGCTTCCTCGTCGCAGTACTCGACATTCGGCGGGATATGATATTGCTGCCGCCGAAGATGTAATTCTGCCGCCATTTCATCCCGGTATTACTCCTACTATTATCCCCACGGGTCTTAAAGCCTACTGTCAGCCCGATGAGTATTATTTAATTGCGGCACGTAGTTCCTGCGCTTCTAAGGGTTTAGTTTTAGCGAACGGCATCGGAGTCATTGATAGTGATTATTATAATAACGCATCCAACGATGGGCACTTTAGCGTTATTATGTATAATATCACTGATCATGAGGTTACTATTAAAAGAGGTGATCGCATTGCGCAAGTAATTTTCCAGAAATATCTCGTGGTTGATCAAGATCAACCAGTCGATCTTCGTCGCCAGGGCGGCTTCGGATCGACTGATAACAATTTAAGAGGTGACCATGACAGATAAATTAGATAGTATGGCTCCTAAGATTGTTTATGACGTAGATGATGTACTCTGGTCGCTTTTTCAGGCTGATCTGAATTATATCGGGTATAGCAGAGACCGCGACATCGATTACCACTACGCCGATGATCCGCGTCTCAGTGATGCCGAAAAGTCTGCCATCACTGAAGCTTTTCATTTGAGTGAAGTATTTGCGAAGATGGATTTCTACCCCGAAGCTCAAGAGATTTTGCGTCCGGAATCCCTCGGTGCAGAAGTTTACATTAATAGCAACTGTTTTTCCGAAGAAATTATTGAACATAAACGCCGGCAACTAGCCGAGATTCTACCTAACTTGCCACCGGAGCGTATCGCACTTAATCTTGTTACCATACAAACCAACCGTAAGACGATCCCGGCCGAGGTCTTTGCCTTTGTCGATGACAGTCCATATAATATCGCAAAATCTTCTGCCAAACTTAATATTGTGCCTGAGATTTCGTGGACATATGCTCAAAAGACTCGTGATATTATGTGTCAGGACAAAACATTGCTCAACGATTGGCCACGTCAACTTCCTGTCGCTTCGCGCGATTTTAGTGAGGCTAGCTATGTTGTGATTGCTAGAGACCTTGCCGAAGTCAATCAAATTGTTTACCAAGCTGTAAAATTTAAACAGGAGGCCCAAAATGCCACAAAGTAAAGTTTATTTCACTAAAAATATTACACCTGAAGCACTTGTGCAAGTCTTTGAAGCTCTTCAAGTGCCGCCTCAAGGTAAGGTGGCGGTTAAAGTCTCGACCGGAGAGCCAGGTGGAAATAATTTTCTGAATCCACAACTTATCAAAGATCTCATCACAAAAGTCAAAGGTACCATCGTTGAATGTAATACTGCCTACAAAGGCAAACGCGTTACAACTGCTGAACATTTACAGGCTGCCCAAGATCACGGGTTTACCGACATTGCCGAGATAGATATTCTGGATGCCGATGGTGAAATTGAAATCCCAGTCCACGGCGGCACACATCTTGATGTTGATATTATTGGACAAAATCTCGATCAATATGACACGTTAATTAATCTGGCGCACTTCAAGGGTCATCAGATGGCAGGTTTTGGCGGCGTCATCAAAAATCAAGCTATCGGTCTAGCGTCTTCAGTCGGCAAGACTTATATCCATACCGCTGGTAAATCTCGTGATTTGGAAAAATTCTTACATTGTTTTGATAGTGCAGAAAACATGTCGGAGATGTTGCCTTCCCAGAATGCTTTTCTCGAATCAATGGCAGAAGCTACTAAAGCCATCTCCGATTACTTTGCTGCTTCGGGCAAGCCGATTATCTATATTGATGTTATTAATAATCTTTCAGTTGATTGCGACTGTTCGTCGCATCCTGAAACGCCCTGCATGGCCGATATTGGTATTGCCGCCTCGCTCGACCCTGTGGCGCTCGACCAAGCTTGCATTGATTTAATTTGGCAATCTGAAGACCCTGGACGCGATCATTTCGTAAATCGCGTCGAAGGCAAAAAAGGACGTCATATTCTTGAAGCAGCCGAAAAGCTCGGCCTAGGCTCTAGAGAATATAAGCTTATCGAACTTGATTAATCTAATAAACTAAAACCAACTCTATAAACCACCTCATTCTGGGGTGGTTTGTATATTATAATATAGCCTCACCTCCTCTATCCTTCGTCCGTAGTGGGACCGTCATTCTGGGCGCCGGTTCTATGGGGCGCTTCGGCCTCGATGGTTACGGCTGGTCTTCGGCTTTACGGGTGTTTACTTCTGTTACTTCTGCTACCGCGTACCTCCTCGACTTCCGTGCGCCTGGCGTCTACCCGTCGGGCGGCCCGGTCGATCGTTGGTACGGTTTCCCCATCCGCTGTAATTAATTACTAAATTTTTACAAGTCATTGTCGGCGTTGTAACTTTGGTTTCTCATAATTATACGGGATACTGGTGCCGACCACCACATCCTCAATTTTGTCTATAATTAGCCAGTCATCCAGATTGCCTTGATGATCAAAATCTAATGGCTCAATTTCTTCTACATTCTCAAATTCTACTAAGCACAGATTTTTCTTATGCCAGCGTTCTTTCTGCTTGCCGGTGAGCCGCAGTTTATCATTATTATCTTCAATCGTTTTGGTAATTATTCCGTCTGCGAGTTTTACAAAGTTCTGGACATCTTTTACAATAGCTTTCGCAGCAATTTTCTTGCTACCTTTCTCCATAAAGTAAAGCGCTTCATCTTTAAATACTCGGCTATGGGGAATCTTCCGGCCAGCAGCACCGCGAATCACCATCGTTTTGCTGTCATCTAAGATTTTACCTAATTATTTTTGATTTATTATCACAATAGACTAAATAAACCACACTTTATCCTCTTTATTAATTAGCTTGCACAATTTTTCTGATGGGCTTTTAACTTTTTCATTGCCCAATCATAGTGACTAGGCATTACACTGACGAAATATGAGCCCAGGTCGGTATTTACCCACGGATAAATTCCACGTCCAAAAAGCTGCTCGTTCGTATATTTCTCAGCAAGCTTCAAAACTTCTTGATGAGATTTCTCAAACATTTCCTTAGCATCTTCTAGACTGGTCTTTTGGTGTTTCTGCCAAAACTCAACATTCATATCGCCATAAGTTTTCCAAGAATATGGCTCAGGAATAAAAGGTTTTTCTTCTCCGTTTGCGTTAGCCTTGATCCAATTCAACAAGAGTTGGTGCCACTCGTAGAGATGAATATAAATATCACGTAGGTTTTTATCGCGGCCCCAGTGACGCTCTGTCTTCTTCGGATCGTCTGAAAAGTCAAAATCGGTATTCAATTCCTTTTCTGATAGTGAATCAATTAGTTTTGTTAGTTTGATGTATTGTTCGTTGGCGGCCTTAATTAGGTCTTCTTTGCTTCTTGCGCGTGGCATAAAAGTGTTCCTTTAAATAATTGTAAATGGTGTTCACTTAATTATAGCATTCTTAGGCATTGGTTAGAATTTGGATTTAGGGATAGGCCTATTGATCGGTAGATCTTCTGATCAGGCAGCGGATGGGGAAAATAAACCAACGATTTCCTGAAAATTTACCTTACGTTTTCAAAAAACGTAAACTGTTTTATAAAGTTAGTTTTTTATTCTAAGTATTTTGGCAGAAAGGTAGCAGCGGATGGGGAAGCCATACCAACGATCATCGCTGCTGTTCATGGGCCGAATTCCTAGATCGGTAAAAGTCAAATCATATGCTTTTGCGAAAATTGAAGAACTTAACTCGTGGGCGAAAGATGACCAGGTGCAGTTATAATTTCCGGTATCTCTAAGTGATCCGCTTGGGATGGTAACATCTCCACTACGGACGAAGGATAGGGTCCTCCAAAATTTTAATTGTTGTAAAATTTACAACCAATTTTATCTTTACCGAAAACATCTATGTTATAATGAAAACAACAATCAACTGCGAGTTGAGATAAAAGGGAAGCAGTCCTTGGGCAAGACACTAATATAACGGAGAGTGGAGGCCCCGCATGAGTAAAAAACTTACCAAACCTGACGATACCTCAGAGTATGATTTGTCTGAGCTAAGCCAGGCCTTAATTAAAAAAGACAATCGCATCACTGATCTCGAGCAGCGACTTAGTCGTATAGAGAAGCGCACCAAGAGCAACGAGCGCTTTGCGCGAACGTTCGCTGGCTGTCTTTCTACCCAGGTTTTAGCAATTGATGCCGTGACCGACGTCGTCCGCCGCAGCTTACGTGAGGATGCGATAGTGCACGATGAGCTTACTGCCGCTATTAAGGTCTACGACAAGCATAAGATTCGCCGCTGGTTTTCAGGATTTCTGGGTGTTTTCTTGTGGCTTGGCTCAGTCATGGCAGCAGCCGTTGTCGGCGCATTTATTTATTGGGTCTTTTCTGGAATGTAACTAAACTTATGCGGAGGTAACATGAAAAAAACTATCGAAAAAAAAGATAACTACTTGTTTGGAGTACTCCCAATTTGGTCCTCCGTACGTACTCATGAGTCTAATCGTGCTGAGGCGGGAGATCATGCAGTTGATGCGCCCAAGTTCCCGGGAACCAAAGGTGACATCTATGCTAAAGAGCTCTTACAACGTATTATTGATGAGGGCTGCATTAATGAATGTCCGAGCTCGACTTACGATGATGGTGCACCTTCGCATACGCTCAGTATTAATCACGGTATGATGACTTATGATCTCACGAAAGGTGAGATCCCCCTGATGACATTACGCCCCATAGCTATCAAAAGTGCCATCGGCGAACTTCTCTGGATTTACCAGGATCAGAGCAATGATCTTAATCTCCTTCGCGACAAATATAACATTACCTGGTGGGATGAATGGGACATCGGAGATCGGACTATTGGTGCTGTTTATGGCGAAACTGTGCGTCGTCACGATCTGGTCAAAAATTTGCTTGACGGCATCAAGAATGACCCCGACGGACGTCGTCACATTATCAATCTCTGGCAAGTTGACGATTTCAAGGATAAACATGGCCACAAGCCTTGCGCTTATCAGACGGCCTGGAATGTCCGACGCGGCAAAGATGGAGTCAACTATCTTGATATGTGCCTTTATCAGCGCTCCAGCGACTTTATGGCGGCCGGTTGTATTAATCAAATGCAATATCTCGTTTTTCTACATCTTGTAGCGCGACACAGCGGCTATACTCCAGGGCGATTTACGTGGTTTTATCAAAACATCCAAATTTATGATCGACACATTGAGCAAGCTAAAGAACTACTGCGTCGCAATCCAGTAGAATGCTATCCTACAATTTGGCTTAATCCTGACAAGCATGATTTTTATGATTTTACAGTTGACGATATTCGCGTCGAAGGCTATCCCCGCAAACAAATTTCCGAAATTAACCCCCAAGTCAAACTCGAAATTGCTCACGAGCACGTTGACACTAAAGGCTTTGATCTCGAGGCCTTCCGTGCCCGGAATCAAAAATAGCCATGACCAGCGACGAACTGCGGCAAAGACTATACGAACTCGAAGACCCAGCTTACCGCGAGTTTCACCTTCGGACCTGCCCCCAAGCCAAAAATGTCATTGGTGTCCGTATTCCCGAGCAGCGTAAGCTGGCTCGAGAGATCACGAAAGCTGATTTCTGGAGCTTTCTCGATGGATTAATCCCGGAATTTTATGAAGAGGCCATGATCACGGGTATTGTTGTCGCTTCTGCTCCCATGGGGCTTAGCGAACGCCTTGACTATGTAGCCTGGTTTGTCCCACTGATTCATGATTGGGCGACCTGTGATGTCTTCTGCTCTAGCTTTAAGTTTAAAACCTCGGACTTGTCGCAAGTTTGGGATTTTATCACTACCTATCGCACCAGCTCTGAGGAATATGAGCTACGTTTTATGCTTGTTATGATGCTCGATCACTTTCTCCTCCCAGAATATCTCGACCGCATTTTTGCTATCATCGATCAATTAAAAAGTGAACAATACTACGTTAATATGGCGACAGCATGGTTAGTTGCCGAAGCTTTTGCGAAACATCGTGACGCCACACTAGATTATCTTTCACACGATCAACTATCAGTCTTTACCCATAATAAAGCCATCCAAAAAGCGCGCGAGTCTCGACGCGTTAGCCCTGCAGACAAGCAAACTCTACTCGGTATGAAGCTGTAATTGATTCATTTGCGACAAAATTACCATACCCACATCAGCTAAAGTAAGGTCATCAGGCCCTGCTAAAATAAAGTTACTCAGCTGCTCCACCTGAATAACTTCAGCAGTTTCCTCTACCGCAATCGTGTCATGATTATGTGTATGACCGCTAAACCCCACAATGATTGCTGGCAAGATCAGGCATTCCACCACGTGAAACAATAGATGTAAGCCAAACAAAACCATACCCAAAAGCCCAAGCTTCCTAGTCCGGAGTTTTGCTAGCTGGCTTTTAAGACCACAGTGACAATGATGACCTTTCATGTTACCATAATTATACCACATATGGCGACTTTTTACTCAAGACTGGCTGTTTTGCTAGATTATATCGAAAACCACCTTGATACAAAATTAAATTTTGATCAACTTGCAAGACTTGCTGGCGTCAACTTATCAACCCTACAACGTGTCTTTCCACTTTTTGCTGGCATTACTTTAGGGGACTATATTCGCAAGCGACGCCTGACCTTAGCAGGGCGAGATTTAATTCAAACTGATTACCGCATCGCAGATCTTGCCGCGCAGTATGGGTATTGTAGCACTGAGAGCTTTTCGCGCGCCTTTCGTAAATTTCATGGCATCAACCCAAGCCAAGCTAGACTTTCTCCCCATATTCTTCAGTGCTACCCTCGTCTAAGTTTGCCAGAGCCCATCTCGCCCTGCAACCATTCTTATGAAATTGTGGAGTTGCCAGATTTTGAACTATATGGATTTGGTGTAGAGACTAATTTTGACCACATCAAGGTGGACGCGCCTCGTACCTATCTTGAACTCGAGCGTAAGTATCCTACTTTAGGTCATCCGGATTATGGTATGATTACTTATCATCATGGTCGTGATTCTCATGAGCGTTACGAGTATTGTGTCCTCTGGACGAATCCTCCTCAGGCTCCAGAAACTCGCATTTATCGTGTTCCGAACTCACGCTGGATCAAATTCGTAATCCCTTCCCAAGAAGCTATCGACATCCAGCGCAGCTCGGACCAGTTTTATTGTGAATTTTTGCCTACCTGTCCTTACCGACTAAAAAATCAGCCCGAACTAGAGCACTATCATGATGCGGTCACTGACTTCCTCATCCCAATCATCTGACATTTTTTGTTCATTCAAAGTCAATTTTAGATTTTTGACTTTGTTATATTAGAAACATGCCCAATTTTTGCTATGAAATCTATCTGCGTGCTGCTAATTTGTCTCCAGACAGTTGGCGAACCTTGCTTAATTCTCTACGGCATTATCTTGGCCATTTTGCAGCCTGGAAAGTTATCATTACCCTGCAAGGTCGGACGTTGCATTATTATCTTATGGCTTCCCACGCTCTACCGACCAGTCTCGGCGATGGGGATTTTCTTTTATATCCATCATCCTTTGAAACTTGCAGTGTATCTCCTAGAACTCCGGGCATTGATTTGAATTTATCGTTTTACAGTTTAGGTACCCTGATTGAACGCCTACACTCTTCTGGTCAAAAGTTTTCCCATTTACAATTGCATTGTAGACTAGTCGCAGGGCGCCTGATCACCTGTGCGACGTTGTATTATTTTATTGGATCTAAGTTAAATTCTCAAAGAATAATTTGCTATACACTATACGAGCTCATAGCGATTGATTTTACGAAGCATCCGGCGCTTTGTTATAAAAAGTTCCCCACCTATCTCAAATCTGAAAAAGCTCTGCGCTACGCCAGTACACCGTCACCCGATGCTCTCCTGTTGCTATACACCTTTCCTTATACTAGTCAAAGACTCGCCTTTAGGCTCACGGATTTTGATTTTGATCGACACAGTTTGATTTTGGGCGGGAGCGGAGTAGGCAAATCTAAGTTTATTGCCCTACTTGTACAACGCATCGCTACACTTCAGCAGGCGGGGAATTATAAAATTTTGATTATTGACCCACACGATGCTCTGCGCGAAGATCTTTCGGCCATTTCCGATCAAACAATTTTTGATTTTCAAACACCTGCTTCGAGTCTCAATCTCTTTGCGGCTGAGGTTGAGCATTTGGGCGCCTACGTTGAGTTAATGCTGGGGTTATTTCAGTCACTCCTGGGAGATAATTATAATAGTCGTCTTGAACGTGTCTTGCGTCATAGTATCTCTCTCCTGACCGTGATTTCGGACTTTTCCTTTGTTACGCTGCGTCGTCTGCTTCTCGAAGTCAGTTTCCGCAATCAGCTACTGAATGATCATCGCGATGAGATTCCTTCATCTACCGCGCATTTCTTCCTCGCGGATTTTTCCGAGCTACGTACTCAGGCTTACGACTTAGCCATCGCCCCCATCATTGCTTTTATTGACGAAATGCAAATGACGCCGGTTTTTAATGAAGCAGACATTGCTATGAATTTTGCAGACAGTATTCGCGAAAATTTTCTCACGATTTTTTCACTTAGTCGTACTAATCTAGGCGAAAAGATCACGCGCACTATTGCCGGTTTGCTTATGCAACAAATTTTTCTCTTAGCGGAGAGCAATATAGTCCCCGAACATCTCATCGTCATCATTGACGAGGTTGCTGCCATCGAAAGTCCAATTTTGGCCCGATTTCTCTCCGAACTCCGCAAATATCATGTTTCGGTAATTTTGGCAGGACAATACCTAGCGCAACTGAGTCCAAATTTGCTCAATTCGATTTTTGCTAATACTTCGAACTATTACTTATTTCGTGTTTCCAAATCTGATGCCACTCTGCTTGCTCGTAATCTGAAAATCAAACTCGCTCACAAAGATACCATCGAGCACCGCGAAGAATTCCTTACAGGACTACGCGCCCGTGAATGCCTAGTTAGGCTAAGCCGTGACGGAGAGCTTCTGCCCACCGTGCATGCTCGTACTCCCGACTTTGAAAAATCATAATTGAAAGGATCTCATGCTCCAAGACCAAACTTTAGCTGTAGTTCAAGAAATCTTCCAAGCTATTTTTATGCAAGACAACCCCTACACTCTATCCGAATTGCGCACTAAGTTTGCTTCAAGCCTACAACTTCCAGAACTTGTGACTGACAGCACTACCGGTGAACCAACTTACTCAATTTTACCTGGTGCAGCGCAATATATCACTTGTGCAAATTCTGAAAAACGCAGCGATACCAATGGCTGGATATTGACTGATAAGTCACCCACTAGCGACATCGATCAACTTGAAAAAATCTGGCACGACATCAATTCTATTACCACGGAACGTGTCTTTAATAGCGAGAACGTCCACGCTAGTGATCCAATCTATAATTGCACCAATATCTATTCGTCTACGAACTGTGGAGATTCGCATTACTTAATTTATTGCAGCGGCACCTTCCGTAGCCGTTATGCGCTCGCAAGTAAACGCAGCGATACCCTAAATTACTGTATTAACGTCGATGACTCAAATTCCTGCACCAATTCCTACCAAGTAATTTGTTCCAGCAAAATCAGTAACTCACTTTTTATCCAAGATTGTGGCAATTTACATGAATGTATTTGGTGCAGCCATATCGCGAATCAGGAATACTGCATTGCAAACATCCAATTTAGCCAGTCAGAATATTACGAGCTCAAGCCCAAAATCATCGATCGCATCCTGCGTGATATATAATATATAATATGATTTACCAAATTACGGTGAAGCCCGGCTCCAAAAAAGGCCCTCTCGTCATAATGGATGGCAATGAGTTTGTAGTCTATTTGCGTGAAAAACCTATCGACGGCGAGGCCAACGCTGCTCTCGTTAAGCTACTCGCCAAACATTTTCATCTGCCCAAAACTGCCATTATGATTAAAGCCGGCTCTCATAGCCGTAAAAAGTTAGTAGAAATTCCTAATGTATAGTATAATTAAACTAATTCAATAAAAAGAAAGGTACTAATGGAGGTAAAATTTCGCATTGCTACAGCAGCGGATCTAGAGGATATTATTAAACTGACCAATGAGTGTTTCGATGAACAAACTCCATTGTCTTATGCTCGTAAGATCTGGCGTCGCACCGAACATGATCCCAATCAAATTTACGTCAACGGGTATCTCAATGACCAGTTAGTCGCCCATACCAAGATCACCATCGTCCCTACGATCTATGAAGACATGAATACTTTTGCGATTTTGAATCACGTCTGTGTTCGTCCCGATATGCGTCGACATCACCTCGGTACCCAGCTCCTAGACGAAGTATTTCGGATTTGTCGCAAATGTAATGTCAAAACTGTCGAATTGTGGTCCAAAAACTTCCGGGCACCCGCTCATGCGATGTACCAACGCTATGGCTTTGAGGTTGTCGATGCCAAATTCTTTGCTAAAGATGTATAAAAAAGGAGAAAAGGGAAGGCATGAAAATTAGCAACATTTACATCGGAGGCTGGTTTCAGCGTACTATGCTACAACTTTCCGAAGTTTACGATTTCTTGCGTAATGGCGAGTCTCAGATTAAATTGAGCAAAAAGAAACTAACCGAGCTGCGCAAAGACCTAGAAATCGGCAGTGTGGAATATGGCGTATCCGGTGAGGAATTCATCCAGGTCATTACAAGCGAGCGTCTCAAGGTCAAAATTTTTGAAGACGGCCTCATTGTGGTAGGCAGCGATAATGTGAGTGAAGAAACACTTTTTGCTGATGTCGAGCGTCTCAAGGATTATTATGAACAAAAACTTTCTCCCGCGATTAATTATCTCTTTAGCCTCGGCGCTCCTGTCCCCAAAGAGCTTGCCCATATCGAGAATATCTTCCCGTATTTTATTGTTTGCGATAACGCTACACGTGAAGACATTGCCGAACTTCTTGCCAAGACTGAACGCCAAAAATATTTCGAATTCGATAATAAAAACTACAGTGTGCTTCGCGGCGACAAATATTACTTCATCAACAATAAGAAAACTAGCCACACCAACATCGAGCGCTACGTCGAAGAACAAGTTTTTATCCGTGAATTTAAAGGTCAGCTCCACCGTTATCTTAATTTGCACCGGATTATTTGGGAGAAGATCGACGCTGTCAAAGATCGTGCCAAAGTCCGCGGCAGCGATGTAATCAAATTCTCGACTAAACTCGAGGCCTACGCCAAGACCGTAACCTTAATTGATGGACGTATCCGTCAGATGTCGACTTATATTTCTACGCGTGAGCGCATTGCCAAACAAGACAAAGATCTCGAAGAGTTCCTTGCAATTTCTGGTTTTCGCTATGAGACCCTACGTAATACTTTGGATTATATTCGTGACCTATGGGACATGACCAAAAACTACGTTCAGGGCGCACAGAAGCTGTTTGATAGTATTAAGCAAGATATCACTTCAAGCTCCATCAATAGCTTGACCATCGTGACTTCCATGTCTGCCGGCGCCGGCATCTTGAGCCTCTTTACCGAGAGTGCCCCCGAATTTACCAGTTTTGGTTTTGTGTACTTTTTCGTTCTCGCTTTTGTTGGCTGGGCCGCAACTAAGATCCTCTCCAAGATCAACCAAAGACGCAAGTACGAAATCTCGGACGTTGACTATGATAAAAATATTAAATAAGGAGATAATATGAAGCAAATATTAAAAATAATCGCCGGCGGTTTGTTCACCGTGCTCTGCCTGACGGCGACGCCAGTAATGGCGATCGAAGTTGGCACTGAGCTGCACGATACGACCGTAGAAGAGGCCAAGCCTACCAGCGAGCCACAAAAAATCACACCGACCTTTGATGCTACGACTGACGATGACGAGCAATCCTTACGTCTTCGCGTCGGTAAGAATTTACTTCTCGCGGGCAACAATTTCTCCAGTAATGCCGCAGTTCCTTCCGGGCTGATGTTGCTAGCTGGCAACTCTCTGAACTTACAGACTAATTCCGAATATGGGTTCATTTTTGGTAATATGATTGACTTTTCTGGTACTACCGAAAAAGATCTCTACGTGGCTGGTAATGTCGTGACACTTGAGCCGTCTGCTAAAATTGGCCGCGATAGTTTTATCGCGGCTGCCACAGTGTATGTACGCACGGATCTCAAAGGCAGTCTTGCCGTCACGGCCGACCGTGTAGTTTTCAAGGATGTCACAATTGATGGTAATGTGGACCTTTCCGTCGGGCATGTCGAGTTCGCCGGAGATGTCAAGATCGCGGGGCGACTTACCTATAATGATGACGCTGATATAGCCGGTCTCAATAAAGTTGAAGCCGCTGAACGTGAAACTTATCACGTAGAAGAAGCTAGCCCATCCTCGCTACTTCTAATCCGAATATATAGCAAAATGATGAGCATGGTGGCACTCTTCCTAATCATGGCTCTCATTTGCGTATTTTATAAATCCTTACATACCAAAATCGCAGAACAATCCACTACTAGTCGCTTTGGTACCAATCTTGCCATTGGTCTCGGTGTCCTCATTGCAATTCCAGTCATCGCTCTTGTTGCTCTCTTTACTCTAGTTGCTGCGCCTCTCGGCATCATCGCCCTGCTCTTCTATGCGATCATGGTCTATCTTTCTCAGGGTTTCGCCGGTATTTGGCTAGGTCATATGATTCTAGAAAAACTTTGCAAGCTCCACACCAACATCTATCTTGAAGCTCTCGTTGGGGTCGTTATTCTTGGACTTTTGTCGCTAATCCCGTACATCGGTGTCGCTACTGGCTTCATCGCTATGCTCCTTGGTCTAGGCTTGATTGTAGTCCACGTCAAACCACAAGCCAATTCTGCTCAAAACAGTTCACGCAAGATCAGCTCCAAATCTACTAATCGCACCAAGAGGTCCTAAAATGCACGAAAGCTGGAAACCATTTCTCGCTGAAGAATTCTCCAAACCCTATTTTCAGTCACTTAGTAAATTCTTGCACGAAGCCTATGCTTCCAAAGATGTGTTTCCAGCTAAAACCCAGGTCTTCCGGGCCTTTACGACGGATCTAGATGCAGTCAAAGTTGTTATCCTGGGGCAAGATCCTTATCATACCCCAGGAGCGGCTCATGGGCTCGCCTTTTCAGTACCAAACTCTCAGCCTATCCCACCTTCGCTGGTCAATATTTACAAAGAAATTGATACCGAATACGGTCAGCACGCCAACCCTACCGGAAATCTATCGGCTTGGCAGAAGCAGGGTGTTCTCTTGCTGAATAATGTCCTCACGGTCGAAGCCCACAGAGCCGGATCGCATCGTGGCAAAGGTTGGGAAGTTTTCACCGAAGCTACCGTGCGCCATCTTAATAATCGCTGCAAACATCTTGTTTTTATGCTCTGGGGGCGTGATGCTCGAAGTAAACGCGCGCTGATCAACCCCGAAAAGCACCTGATTTTGGAATCGGCGCATCCTTCACCACTTTCTGCTCGCAGCGGTTTTTTCGGCAACAACCATTTTCGTCTCGCTAATGAGTTCCTCGCCGCACACGCAATGCCAGAAATTATCTGGTAATAACGTACTTATGCTTGACGAAATTTAAGCTTTACCCTTAGAAAATACCCCAAATTGCCTCACAAAAGGGCAATTTTTTGCAATTTTACCAAATTATCATGGCTATGCTTGAGTTTTTGTTGCGAGCTTTGTTATACTCGCACAAATCATTAATTAGGCTTCAGGCCAAGGAGTAAAATGCTATCCAAACTGACCACTAAAATGTATCACTTCGCTGTAATTATCTGCGTGATTACTTTTACGGTTTGTAGTTTATCGCCGCCAGGCACTTTCGCTCTGCAACGCTCATCCGCATCCCAGGCTTCATGTGTCGATCTTGAATATATTTTCGCGCGCGGGTCTGGCGAGCCGCTCAATGGTGCCAGTATGACAGCTTGGCAGGCCGAAAACACGACAGCGATCAAAGATGCGGGCCTAAACCTGCGCTATCGTTTTTACGAACTAGGTAGTGATCCGGACGCAGAGTTTCAATATCCCGCCTCTCCCGTCTCAGGATCGGTAGAAGGAATTAGCAATCTGCTCGGGGCATATTTTAGTGCTGGCAGCGCTTTTCGCTTCGGCCAAAGCGTGCGCATCGGTGAGCAGGAACTACAGGCGCACCTTGCTGAAATTTCCGCCTCCTGTCCCGAAACTAAATTTGTCCTTGGTGGATACTCACAAGGCGCCATGCTCGTGACCCACTCTCTTCCCACACTGGACTCCAGTCGCATTCTCTATGTAGCTAATTTTGGTGATCCGAAGACTTATCTTCCCGAAGGCAAGGGCAACCATCCCGACGCCTGCCTAGGCCGTAATTTCTCTGATTACCGTGCCTACGTCTCAGACTGTCACGCTTATGAAGGCGTGCTCGGCAGTTATCGCCCCTATCAACCTCCGGCCTATCTCGGTAAACTCGGACTTTGGTGCAACGGACTAGATATTATGTGTAGCTCAGGCTTCAATATTGCTGATCACTCTCAGTATGTGGCGCGCGGGCTCTATCGCGATGCTGCCGCTCATATTTTGGATAAAGTCAAGCAACACTATGCGCCCAGCTCCGAGAATCCACCGGCCACGCTTCCCGGGTCGTCCAAGTCGACCCATGACCTCGTCATCCTTTTTGACCACACTGGGTCAATGATTGGCCTTGCGAACCAGTACAAAATGGAAGCCAAACGTCTCGCGGAAGCTGTTTGGAGCCAAGGCGGTCGGGTCGCTCTCTTTGGCTATGGTGATCTGCGCTCACTTGAGAATATTCAGTATTGTGATTTTAGTTGTACGCCCGAGCAGTTCAGCGTTTACCTCGACAAAATTACCCATAGTCTTTCCGGCGGTGATGGCACCGGTCGTGAATCGGCGCTTTCTGCACTCTATAACTCCATGAACCGACTTTCTTGGCAAGTCGGTGCGACCAAATCTGCCGTACTCCTCACCGATGGCACTTACCGTACGCCGGATTTTGATTCTACTACTCTCGCTCAAGTGGTGGAGTTAAGTCTTAAAATTGACCCCGTCAATGTCTACGCACTAACTGCCTCAGACGTCAATGTTGAAGCCTTCGCACCACTCGTGTCGGCCACCAACGGCCGGGCTTATAACTTGCGCACCGAAGCCGAACGCGCCCTTTCTGAAATCGCTGGTCGACCCAGCGTCAGCTTGAACTCCGAGACTTACGAGGGCTTAGTGGGTGACCAATTTCATTTCGCGGCAAATTCATCGGTATCATTTCCGCGCTATGACTGGGACTTAGACGGTGACAATGTCTTCGAAACCGCCAATGCTGGCCCCGACGTCTATCAAACTTATGACGCGCCGCTAGATACTTTTATCCAAGTCCGCGTGACTAGCCCGAAGGGCTACAGTAGTACCATGTCTGCACGTCTCACGGTGCGCTCTAGTCACCCCATCGTTCCGACTATTTCCAATCTTCAGTCCACTGCAGTTGACCCTGGGAAATATCATATCACTTTCACTACTAATGCGGACTATTTGCTTGTAATCCTCAATGACGCCATCCTTGGGATACTAGATCCTCGCCTGACTCCAGACTTTACCATCGCTGACGTCCTGTCGCGTTCCGTTCTACGTCTTATGCCATATTCCACTGAGACTCGTGGAGAACCTCGTGACCTAATTCTAGATTCTGCGAACTCACCCAGTTCGAACCTTCCGAGCATCTTTGACCCCTCCGAATCTCCTACCCCCAATCATCCAAATGCCAACAGCTCTTCGCCTTCCACTACTCTCGATCTAGCGACTAACCTCGCCGCCCTCCGCGGCCTGGTCCCTAAGGTCCCGAACACAGGCATTTTCCAGGAAGATTAGCCTCGTGAACTCAAGTGCCAATGATCGCCGTACTCGCACTTATAGACCGACAATTTTGGTGCACCATAATCGTGCTCCGCCACTAACGCCGCAGCCTCAGCTTCATCGCGCGAATCGTAGCAGACCTTCTGCTGGTCGCCTACCCAACACTTTTTAGGAATTGATTGATGCGAGTACCCCATCCTCCCATTATAGCACACATTGATAAAAAAGTCAAGACTATCATCGACTTTTCGCTTATGTTACAATAAAAACAGTGTTAAATAGGTGGGAAGGTGAGTAAACTTGCTAATTATCTGAATCAGTACATTGTTGGCAATGTTTTTGATCGTCCATCTATCTGTCGGCAATACTCTACCGATCGGTCGATTTTGCAAATTTCTCCGCGTCTTGTGGTATTTCCGGAGAGTTCCGAAGATATCCAGGCGCTTTTACGTTTTACCAACCAGCTTGCTATGCGCAATTTTCGCTTACCAGTTACGCTGCGTGGCACCGGATTGGACAAAACTGGTGCAGCGATTGGGGACGGTTTGATCATTTCTACCGAGAAACTCAACCACATCGAAGAGCTAGACCTACGCGGTCGTCTAGTGCGGGCGCAGCCAGGTGTAACCTTGGGCCAACTCAATTCAGCTCTGGCTTTGCAGGGACTGACCCTGCCAATTGACTATGATCCTCGCGCGACGCTGGGCGGTTTGATTGCGAATTGTCCGAATGACGACATTTCGGATAAATATGGTGGTGTCTTTCATTATATCGAACGTGCAGAAGTTGTGTTGTCTAATGGCGATCTGATCCAGCTTGGTCCCATGACGGCTCGCAATCTCGCACCCAAGCTTGCCGCTTCCAACTTTGAAGGTGCTCTCTATCGTCGCCTTACGCAGCTTCTGGATCGCCATGGAGATACCATCGTGAATCGCACCATGTCGCATTTTGATGCTGCCGGATATGCCAATGTCACCAAAATTCGTGAACAACGCGTGACTAATTTGCTTCCGCTAATGTTTGCCTCACAGGGGACGCTGGCGGTCATTAGCGACGTGATTCTTCGTGTGGAACCATTGCCATCAGCGACGCGTCATTTAGCGGTCACCTTGCCTGACGCGAAGGCGCTGCTACGTTTTCTTAACTTCGTTCAGGAGCTTGATCCACGCTCACTCAAATTCTACGATCTACGTATTGTACAAGAAGCTGCCAAATATGGTAATCAACCCATCCTGTTGAATCCAGAATTTGATCGTGGTTGGCTCGTGATCGTGAGTTTTGATAACCATAAATGGCGCCTCAACAAAAATCTCCAACACTGCCTCGATGTGCTGCCTCCTGGTACTTTTGCGATTGAAGAAAATCTCGAGAATCACGATGCTTTTAGCGAATTTTATTCCGCCTTGATGAGTTTTCTCAATGATAATCAAGCTGGCGAACGCGCGCCCGTGGCGGACGACGTCTATGTACCGAACTTCCGCCTGGAAGATTTCTTCGCCGGGCTACACACGCTCGAAGAAACGCTGTCCCTTGATCTACCTATGTTTGGCTCGTTTTCAACTTCAAATTATAACGTTCGTCCATTAGTCGACCTTAGTAGTTTAGATGGTCGCAAACTTGCCATTACCTTTTTGCGCCAGTACAGCGATCTTGTAATCTCCTGTGAGGGTTCCTTGACTGGTGGCAGTCCCGAAGGTCGCGTCAAGTCCTTGTCGACTAGTGGCGTACTTTCTGATGCCGAGCTGAAGCTTTACCGCGAGATCAAAGCAGCTTTCGACCCCAATAACATCCTCAACCCCGACGTTAAGCTAGGCGCCAACCTCAAAGACACTCTACGCCACCTCCGTACTACTGAGCGCGCCGGCCTTCAGACCCCCTAACATTTCTCTATTCCGGGGATCTGTGCTATAATATCCCTCATGAAGACTACTACTAAAAAACTATCTGATACTAAGGTGGAAATTACAGTTACGCTTGATGCTGGAGATTTGGCGCCAGTGCGTGAGCGTGCAGTCGCCGAGCTTGCTAAAGATATCAAAGTCCAAGGATTTCGTAAGGGTAAGGCTCCGATCAATCTCGCCGTCAAGCATCTGGCGCCCAATGCGATCGCTGAGCGCGCGCTAGATCTGGCCGTGCGCACGACCATGCCCCGCGCTTTTGACGATCAAAAGTTAGCGCCGATTGCCATCGAAAATGTCGACGTCAAGAAATTCGTGCCCGACGAGACTGTCGAGTACGTCGCCAAGGCCGACATTCTTCCTGAAGTTAAGCTTGGTAATTTCAAAAATCTCAAAGCCAAGATGGGCGACACTGAGCCTACTACTGCCGACGTCCAGGAAATCATAGACAACATCGTTACCGCCTATGCCGACAAAAAAGCCGTGAAACGCGCCGCCAAGACTGGCGATGAGGTTATTATTGACTTCGTTGGCAAAAAAGACGGCGAAGCCTTCCCGGGCGGCAGCGCAACCGACCATCATCTTACTTTAGGCTCAGGCCAGTTTATTCCCGGCTTCGAGGATGGTATTGTTGGCCACGAACCTGAAGATAAATTTGATCTTGAGCTGACTTTTCCCAAGGATTACCCTGAGAAAACTCTGGCCGGTCAAAAAACCACTTTTGAAGTCCTGCTCAAACAAGTCAACGAAGTCACGAAGCCCGCAGAAGACGACGCTCTCGCTAAGAAATGCGGCAATTTCAAAAATATGGACGAGCTGCGCGCTGATATCAAGAAAAATCTTGAGGCACAGAATCGCCACCGCGTGATGGGCAAATTTCATGACGATCTCGTCAAGGAACTGGTCGAGGCTTCCAAAGTCTCTGCTCCCGAAATCCTGATCAAAGATCAGCTCCGTTATATCCGGGACGACGTAGTGCGCAATGCTGCAAGTTATGGCCAAAGTTTTGAGGAATTCCTTGAACATGCCGGTCAGACCGTCGAAGAATGGGAAAAATCCGCCCGCGAGCTCGCCGAAGAGCGTGTCAAGGCCTCTCTCGTACTTCAGATTTTAGCTAAAGAGCAGGCAATTACCGCTAGCGAAGAGGAAGTTGACGCCAAAATTGCGGAATTGAAGGCCGTTTATCAGAAGTCAAAAGACGCCCTCGATAGTCTCAAACAGCCCGAGGTTCGTCAGGATATTCGCAATCGCATGGTGATCGACAAAACCTTAGCCTTCCTAGCTGAGACTAATAGCAAGAGCACCAAGGGTTCCGCCAAAAGATCCACCAAGACGAAAGCCGTCAAAGAACCCAAGACCAACCAGAAATCTAAATAGGACTCAAGCCTCACTAAGTATAAAAATGGCCCCACTTAAAGTGGGGCCCAGGGTCCTAGATTAATCTTCTTCGACGTCTTCCATCAGCTCTGTCAAACGTCTCCGGTTTTGAACCACGGTTTGCAGCAGGGCAATGCGATCCAACAAAATTTCGAGTCCTCTTTCTGACATGCCGATCTCATTTGTGCATATCTTGGATAGGTCCGAGCTAAGCAGTTCAATTACTGCGGTCGTCGCGATTTCTTCTCCGGTTTGTTCGTCAATCTCAGTTCTGAAATTAACTGTACCGCCTAATTCCTGACGGACGATGTCCGCTGCCAGATCAAACCGATGTTTTACTTCGCGGGCTTCCGCCAATCGTTCCGCCTTTCTTTCGTCCCGTCTTTTACGCTTTTCGTCTTCACGCAATGCTTTTTCTTCAGTAGCCTGATGGATTGCGGATTCAAGCTTTTTGTTCTCTGTCAAAACTTTACCCAGCAGTTTCTGTGAATACCAGAAGAAAATGATTTCTCCTTGGCCAGTCTCTTTGATCGACTTCCTCGCATCGGCGTTGCTCATCAATGCTAAGATGATTTGGGATACGCAAGCTGCTGCCAGAAAAAGCCCCAAAGCCTGCGGAAAACTGAGGATAATCCCCGCATAAGATATTGGGATTATTAAGACTATCGCCGTTAAGACTAGCACTCCCACCCAATCACGAAAAGGGAACTTTGCCTTCCAGCAGAGTACGTATTGGATGCCCCCGCTATAGTCTACATAGTTGATCCCGCCCTGTGCTCTGTAGTTCGCTCGTCTGGTTGTTAACACATCCAGTTGATTCAAAATTTCCTTCCTGCGCTTGAAGTAATTTACCATTACTCCACCTCCTTACTAAAGTGCTATTTTACTGGTTTTGATCAGATGACCCTATCCTTCCATTATATCACACTTACTCCAAAAAGTCAATAGAAAAGCGCCATTTTGTAAAAAACAGTAAATTTTAGCAAAAATTCCGAAATAATCCCTAAAGTTGAGGCTTTCCTCAAAACTCCCCAAAACCTCTTGCATTTTTGGACCATTTGCGCTATAATCTAACAAGAGTTTCAGGCATTTTGTATTGCTGTACCAAAATGCCACAATATTAAGTTAATCAGGAAGTTATATTGTGCCAACAATCAATCAGTTGATTCGCAAGCCACGCCAGAAAGCCGCCAAGAAATCCAAGGCTCCTGCGCTCGGTTCCATTATCAATACGCTCAAGACTAAGCGTTATGAGCAGGCTGCTCCGCTCAAACGTGGTGTTTGTCTGAAAGTCACTACTAAGACTCCAAAGAAACCAAACTCCGCCTTGCGCAAAGTTGCTCGTGTCCGTCTGACCAATGGCCAGGAAGTCTGGGCTTATATCGGTGGCGAAGGTCACAACCTGCAGGAACACGCTGTTGTGTTGGTCCGCGGTGGTCGTGTGCCTGATCTTCCAGGTGTGCGCTATCACATCGTTCGTGGTACGCTTGACCTTCAAGGTGTTCAGGGTCGCAAACAGGGCCGCTCTAAATATGGTGCAAAGAAGGGAGAATAATCTATGCCACGCAAAGTCACCAAATCTCTTCAACGTAAAGTTAGCCCAGATCGCAAATATCAGTCTGTGCTGGTGCAGCGCTTGATCAACAAATCAATTCTGGACGGCAAAAAACAAGCCGCTGAGCGCGCAGTCTATTCTGCCCTCGAAGGCGCAGCCAAAAAATTAGGCTCCGAAGATCCAGTTGCGGTTTTCGAGAAAGCCATTGCTAACGTCTCTCCGGATTTCGAGGTGAAGTCTCGCCGGGTTGGGGGTGCAAACTATCAGATTCCGTTCCCGATTTCCGGTCATCGTCAGCAGCACTTCGCTTTTTCTTGGCTCGTCCAGAGTGCACGTGCTCGTCAAGGCATGCCTTACGCCAAACGCCTTGAGCTCGAAATCGTCGACGCTTACAACGAGACCGGTGCCGCCTTCAAAAAGAAAGAGGACTGCCACCGCATGGCTGAGGCCAACCGCGCCTTCGCCCATTTCGCGCGTGCATAGTTGCTGGCCAGGATTTACTTTCAGGCACTCCGTCTCGGGGTGTCTGATTTTGTTAAGCCAACAGCATGGGGAACTCACGCTCCCAGCCTCGTCAACTGTTATTTTTACGTTCAATACTCTCTATCCTTCGTCCGTAGTGGACTCGTTGATCTGAACAACGGTTCTCTGGGGGGCTTCGGCGTCCATGGCTACGATTGGAGTTCAACTTCCGTGATGTTTGATCAAGTTACTTCTGCTACCGCGTACTACCTCGCCTTCAATGCGTCTAGCGTATTCCCGTCGAGCGGCCCGCTCCATCGTTGGTACGGTTTCCCCATCCGCTGCCTAGCCTATTAGTTTATATATAGTGATAGTGCTAAGGGTTTAGATATTTACGCACTGTTGTGATGATTGTCAGCGGATGGGGAAACCATACCAACGAGGACTTTGGTCTTTGGTGGGCGAAATTAAAGCTGCGTCAAAAAGCAAATATGACATTCCGGCAGCGGTAACGGAAACATAAGCTTGAGCAATGGAAGATCTGCTGTAGCCGAAGTTGCCAACCGCACCCAAGTTGCCGGCTGATACTGCAAGACTGCCACTACGGACGAAGGATAGAGGAGGTGAGGCTATAGTTATATATTACTAGAACCCGTACGTAGTGTTGAGATAGTCCCTAAAGGCCTATCTCGCACTTTTACAAAAAACTCCAGCCACCGCTACCTTACGTTTTTTAAAAAACGTAAGGTACTTTTTCGTATCTCACCTCTGTTATTGGCCATCAAACTACTTTACGTTTTTGAAAAACGTAAGCTACTAAAGGATATCCTAGAACAGCGCAATTCATTCCATCGCAACTGGAGCTTTAAAAAAACGGGAGCGATTGAATCCATAAAGGCACACAAAAGTCAATACTTTCACTGTGAAGAGTTTATGCTATAATGATTACTAAGTAGAAGTAGGAGGCAAAATAAATGGTGAGATTAGCAATCAACGGATTCGGTAGGATTGGACGTTGTGCTTTCAAGATTGCTTTTGAACGCCGAGACGCTGAAATTGTTGCGATTAATAGTTTGGGTGATGCTGGCACGTTCGCTCATCTTCTCAAGTACGACTCTGCCTACGGTGTTTACGATCATGACGTTAGCTACGACGACAAGCATATTATCGTCGATGGCGTCAAGATTCTATTTTTAAACGAGCCCGACCCCATCCGCTTACCTTGGGATCGTCTCAAAATTGACGCCGTTATGGAGTGCACCGGGCGGTTTTGTAATCCCGCCGACGCTCGTGCCCACATCAAAGCCGGCGCGCGCAAGGTCATTATTTCTGCTCCAGCCAAAGGCCCCGGCGCCAAGACCGTAGTTCTTGGTGTCAATGAAGAGGTCGTGACCGCTGATGACGATATTCTGTCTTGTGCGAGCTGCACCACCAACTGCATTGCTCCCGTCATGAAAGTTATCGAGGACAATTTCGGCGTCGAAAAAGCCATGATGACTACCGTGCATTCCTATACCGCTTCACAAAGACTAGTCGACGACGCTGCCAAGGATCTGCGCGAATCCCGTGCTGCTGCGGTCAATATTGTCCCGACCGCCACTGGCGCTTCCAAAGCCACTGCTCTGACCATTCCCAGCCTCGAAGACAAATTCAACGGCCTGAGCGTGCGCGTTCCGACCTTAGTGGTTTCCATGTCGGACATTACTGCCGTTTTGAAGCGCGATGTTACGCGCGATGAGCTCAACGCAGTTTTCGAAAAAGCCTCCCGCGAGCCCTACTACGAAGGCATTCTTGCTGTCACTCACGACGAGCTCGTCAGCTCCGATTTCCGGGGTAATTCTCACTCTGCCATTATCGACCTGCCGCTCACTGACGTCGTAGGCGGCAATCTCGTCAAAGTTATAACTTGGTACGATAACGAATGGGGATACTCAAATCGCTTGGTAGAGCTATCTGTTGATTTTGGACGCGAAATATAATAGACTGAGAAAAAGAAGGAGGAATTATGCTACCAGAATATCGAATTTATCTCGGTGCTGATCATCGTGGTTTCAAAAAGAAGGAAGAGCTCTTTCCAATGCTTAATGAGTGTCATGAGAATGTCACCGTCGAAGATATGGGTGCTGAGAGCTATGTTGAAGATGATGACTTTAACGATCCTGCGATCGCAGTAGCCCAAGCAGTTGCCGAAAACGAACATTCCATCGGAGTCCTACTTTGTGGCTCAGCCCACGGAGTCTGTATGCAGGCCAATCGTATCAAGGGTGCCCGCGCTATCAATGCGACTACGATAGACTCTGCTCGCCTCGGCCGCGAACATGACCACGCTAACATCCTCTGCCTAGCAGCCGATGAGCTTGATGTCGATACGATGGAGCAGTTGATTAAGGCCTTCTGCCACGCTCGACCCTCCACAGAAAAACGCTATAGTCGTCGTGTAGCGCGCCTTGACCAAAACCCAGCCGAATTTGAAGGCGGATTTCGTGTTAAGACGGCCACTAGTAAAGACGACGCTGACGAGGATGAGGAAGAATAGTTTATGGCTTTGATTGTTCCTACGATCACCACCGATAATCCTGAAGTTTTTGCGACTAACCTCACCAAATTCAAACAATTCGCCAGTCGCATCCAAATCGACGTTTCCGATGGCAGCTTCGCCCCGACTACGACCGTCCAGCTGGCAGGCATGGCCGTGCCGGAGGGCATCACTGTCGATTTGCATCTCATGACGGCTCGCCCCAGTGAACATCTGGCGCACATTCTTGCTTTGAAGCCTAGCCTTTGCATTCTACACGCCGAAGTGGACGATGACCTCTCCGAAATCTTCTCTAAACTCGGTGCCGCCGGAATCAAAACCGGTATTGCCCTGATCAAAACCACTTTCCCCGGGCGCGTACGCGAGTTGATTGCTAGTGCCGATCACGCCATGATTTTTGCCGGCGAGCTTGGGCGCCAGGGTGGAGCAATTGATATGATGCAGATCGAAAAGGTCCCACTAATTCGTGCCATTAAGCCGGAAATCGAAGTTGGCTGGGATGGCGGGGCCAATCTAAGCAATATCCGTGCTCTGGCCCATGCCAATATTGATGTCATTAATGTCGGTAGCGCTATTACTCAGGCCGCAGATCCTGCCGCGATGTATCAGTCCCTAATCACCGAATCAGAAAAGAAGGGAGTTCTCATCTAAATGGCGCGTATCGTCTCTGTCGGCAGTGCCCTGCAGGATATTTACCTGATCGACCGTGACGATTTTGCTGGCTCCGAAGTCGCTGGAGCTTCCATTTTTGGTCGCATGGTGATCGGCGATAAGATTGACATTGATCGCATTAGCTATGAAGTCGGCGGGGGCGGCACGAATGCGGCTGTGACTTTTGCCCGCTTTGGACACGAGTCGATTTTGTTGAGTAATATCGCGCAGGACGCCGCAGGCGAAGCGATCTTGGCTTGCCTGGACGAAGAGAATGTCGATACTGGATTTATCTCTTTCCCGCGCGGCAAGACTGGTTGCTCTGTAATCTTACTGGACGCGAAAAAAGGCGAACGCACCATCCTGACTCATCGCGGTGTCTCTGGCAAATTCAGCAATCTCGACCCTAGCCAGCTCAATGTTATCCATCCTGATTGGATTTACGTTACAAGCTTGCGTGGAGACATGTATCAGCTCCTGGCGCTTTTCGAAAAAGCTCACGCTCTTGGCACCAAAGTGATGTTTAATCCCGGCGAAAAGGAAATCTCCGAGCTGCCCAAGCTGATCGGCTTACTGAGTGATGTCGACGTCCTCTTACTCAATAAACGCGAAGCTGCCAAGATCGTCCCCGGCGTAGTTTTGACTGAACTCTTGACCCACTTAGCCGCGTATTGCCCGACTGTTATCATTACGGATGGCGAGATGGGCTCAATCGCCACTAATCACGAGGAGGTTTATCGCCTAGGAGTTTACGAACAAGTCCGCATGCGCGACTCTACGGGTGCCGGCGATGCTTTTGGCGCTGGATTTTTGGCTGCATGGGCGGACGGCCAGAGTTTTCGCGAGGCTCTGTGCTTCGCTGCGGCCAACGCTGCCAGCGTGGTCACAAAATACGGTGCCAAAGCCGGGATTCTCACCCGTACCGTCGATCTCCATCCGATGCCTTGCCAATTGATCACAGAAATTAAATTCTAGAAAGGGAACTATGTTAGATGAAGAAATCCTAAAACAGCTCGAAGCCGCCGACGTTGAACGCGCGAAAGCCTACGCCAACGATCTCGAACGTGGGCTTAAGATTGTCCGCACTTTTCCGCAAGGTGTGACGATTTTTGGTTCTGCCCGTCTTCCTCAGGATAATAAATATTGTCAAAAAGCTCGCGAACTGGGGCAGTTGCTCGCCCAAAACGGCCACGCTGTCATCACCGGCGGTGGTCCGGGCATCATGGAAGCCGCCAATCGCGGCGCCTTTGAATACGGCGGCCGCAGTATCGGTCTCAATATCACCCTCCGGCACGAGCAACACCCCAATCCTTATCTCACGGATACTCTGCAGTTTCAGTATTTCTTTGCTCGCAAAGTCATGCTTGCGATGTCGGCTAAAGTCTATGTTGCTTTCCCTGGCGGACTCGGCACCATGGACGAGCTCACCGAGATTACGATTTTGATGCAAGAAGGCAAAATGCCCAAGATGCCGGTTTTCCTCTTCGGCAAAAGTTTCTGGCGTCCACTCGACAAATTTTATCAAAACAAAATGGTCCCCTTTGGTCTGGTATCAAAGAGCGATCTTAAGATCTACCGGCTCACCGATGACATCCGAGAAATCGTCGAAGCCGCCAATAAGATCGGCCATTCGCCAATTAAGACCAATTATTACGATGGCTTCTCTAGCGCTTCGGGCATCCAGCCCCTCAGCGACGCCGAAAAACTCATCAAATAGTTCAGGCCGCCCGTTCGGGCGGCCTGCAAGAGGTTTTGAAGCAAAAATCAGCAAGATTTCAGTCGTCTGGCCAGTTCCATCGCATGGATCGTGTACTGCATGGTCGAAAACTGCCGCTCGCCAAAATAGGTCCGTAGTAATAATGTCCGCGTATGTCCGCGTTCACCACTTCCCGAAATGGCGTAGTCGATCGTCAACGGCTCCCGTCGATCACTCTGCCCGTCCGGCACATGCTCTTGATACCTTTTGGTCTCACGGTCCATCTTTCCGGTTCCGGCGCCCTGCTCTGTCCCTCCAGTCTTCTCGCCGATCACCATGTGTGGTTGCAGTCTGATCTTCAGCGTAAGATTCTCCGCACATACGTCGATCATGTTGATATTGGTCATGTCGTCTTTATCGTGGCAGGTCAAGGTGATATGGTCAATATGCAGTGCCACGACCCAAATCACCCAGCTAGGATTTTCGCCAATCAGTTTCGACTCAATCTCCTGCCGTACCTGCGTCCGAATATTCTCCTGTTCATCCTCGGGCAGGTCGTTAAAAACCTTCAGCATCTCCGCTTCGCGCATCGTCAGCGACTCATCGCCCAGAGGTTGGAGCTGTCTAGTGGGCAACCTTAACAAATACCGTACACACATTTCGTCGGTGATGACCATACCCTGCAAAAAGACCTTCCGAAACGTCGGCTGGGTAAAATCTACTCCCACATCATAGCGGCTCACCACCCCAGGCATATCTGTGCCCTCCCGCGCGTTCAGCCTGATTTCATCCATATTGCTAATATGGATCCTGATACCATCCAGCGAAAACAAACCAGCCAGATCAATGAGATTGTTTGTCAATCCGTTCATATTCGCTACCTCCTTAAAGTACTATTGCATTAATTATTGTAACACATCAACCCCCACATCGCGATACTTGCCGCTACTGAAACATTAAAAGATTCCTTCTTGCCATGCATTGGGATTTCTAGGAAATATTCCATCTTGGCTCGTATTTCCGGGGCAATCCCCCCGACTTCTTCACCCAGCACTAGCACCAATTTCTCTGCTTTCTGGCAAATTTCCCGTGATTTCTCACTACCCAAGATCAGCTGTCGAGCTTGTTCTGCCTCATTAAGGTTATTTTCTAGCCCGACTAGGGTATATCCCTCCATTATACCATACTTATCAAGAAAAGTCAATAGATCCGCCAGATTTTTGCCCAAATTTTCCTGTAAAACCAGTTTTTCTGCACCCAAAGCTGACTTTTCGATCTGATGATTCAATTTTTCCCGTAAATGCGGCAAAATCTCCGTATCATTGTAACGTGGGGTATAGCCAGACAGCACTACCTTTTCCACGCCTAGTCCCTCAGCCGTCCTCAAAATCGCCCCCACATTGTAGGCGGAACGAATATTATGTAGTACCAAAGTTAGTTTCATACCTCGCATTATACCATACAAAAAGGCGCCCTCTAGAGGCGCCTACTCATGACGTCAGATTCCTTGGGTCCCGCCCAGAGCGCGGTAAACAAACGTCCAGACGTCGATGTTTCGTCCAGTATCTCCGTATTGGTTGATAAGCTTCGTTACGTTTACGTCCAGCTCAGCTGCTCTATGCAAGATGCTGGTTCTAGCTGGCATACTCTCGATCGGGAAAAGCTCTTCATATAACTCGCTCATATGCGAGTCTCCGCATGACTGCATCGCGTCTCCCCCGATATCTTCGGACAGCGCCTCGAGTTCTACTTCAAGTGCACTTAAAGTCTCTCTTAGCATCTCCTTCACTCACCTTCGCGACAGAAACTATAGGCCTATCCTTCCATTATATCACACTTGTGCCAAAAAGTCAATATTTGGTAGTGTGCTGGCTTTTATGCTATAATTATATCTATGGATAGATATGACCCTCTGAAGATTGAACAAAAATGGCAAAAAATCTGGGACGAGACCGCTGCTTTCAAAGCCGGACCCATCGACTCTGCTCGACCCAAAAAATATCTCGCCGAAATGTTCCCCTACCCCTCCGGAGCCGGTCTGCACGTGGGTCATGTCCGTAATTTTACCATCGTCGACGTCCTCACACGTTTCTACATGCAACAGGAAATGAACGTTCTACGCCCCTTTGGTTATGATACCTTTGGCCTTCCGGCCGAAAATTATGCCATCAAAACCGGCATTTCGCCTCAAAGCGCCACCGCAGCCAATATCAAAAGCTTTCGCAAGCAAGCCAAACGCCTGGGCTACGCCGTTGACTGGAGCCGCGAGATCAATACTAGCGATCCGGAATATTACAAATGGACGCAGTGGTGCTTCTTACAGCTTTTTAAGGCTGGACTGGCTTATCAAAAAGAATCCTACCAGTGGTGGTGTCCAGTCGACAAAACCGTCCTCGCCAACGAGCAAGTCGAAGGTGGGAAATGCTGGCGCTGTGGCCACGAGGTCGAGAAGAAAAAGATGAAGCAGTGGTTTTTCAAAATCACCGACTACGCGGATGAGCTGCTGGAAGGGATCGATGCACTCGAGTGGCCCGAAAAAATCAAAACCATGCAGAAAAACTGGATTGGTCGTTCCGAGGGGGCGGAGATTGAGTTCCAGATCGCCGGTGGGCCAAATTTCATCGGTGAGCCTCCCCGCGAGGGTAAAAAGAACACCAAACGTCGCATGATCCAGGCCTTTGTTTATGACCCTGTAGCAGGGAAGTACTTGGCTATCAGCTACAAGAAAATGGATTGTATTGCGCCCGTGATGGGCGGGATCGAAGGCGACGAAGACGCCGAAACTGCGGCTCGTCGCGAGGTGCTCGAAGAGACCGGCTACAAGAATTTGGAATTTAAGGGAATTTTAGGTAACTATCGTGCGCAGTTCTATGCCGAGCACAAAGACCTCAATCGCGATGTTGAGACAACCCAAGTCTACTTTGTCTTAAAGGACGACGAGCGTGACGCCGTATCTCCCGAGGAGCAAGCCATCCAAGATACGCTCTGGCTGACTCGCGAAGAAATGTTAGAAGCTAATAAGAATATCGAAGCCGAATGCGCACTCGGTTTCGCCCGCATCGCCCAGCTTGAGCAACGCGAAGACGACAATACTGCAGATAGTATTGTCGTCTTCACCACGCGTCCCGATACAATCTTCGGCGCCACTTTCCTCGTCCTTGCCCCCGAGCACCCCTTGGTCAAATACCTTGTCAATTACGACACCAGAGAGCAAGTCCGGGCTTATTGTGATGCGGCGCTGCGTAAGTCAGAAATTGAACGTCAAGAAAACAAAGAGAAGACCGGCGTCTTCACGGGTAGTTATGCGATTAATCCGGCGACCGGTGAGCAAATCCCAATTTGGGTAGCAGATTATGTCCTGATGGGCTATGGTACTGGCGCCATCATGGCTGTGCCAGCACACGATGAGCGTGATTTTGAATTTGCCGAAAAATTTAACCTTCCGGTAGTCGAAGTCGTCGAAAAACCAGAAAATAGCAATGACGCTGCCCGCATTTATCACGGTGAAGGAGAATTGGTCAATTCTGCGCAATTTAACGGCACGCGCAGCGAGGATGCTCGCGAACAAATCGTGGCTTGGCTCGAAGAAATGCACGTTGGGCGCCACAAAGTGACCTACAAAATGCGCGATTGGTTGATTTCTCGTCAACGTTACTGGGGCTGTCCGATTCCAGTGGCATATGATCAAGACGGCAATGTTCACCCCATCCCAGAAGACCAGCTCCCAGTCATGCATCCTATAGTCGAAGATTATCAGCCCGATGATACTGGACGCTCGCCGCTCGCCAAGGCCGAGGATTGGCTCAAGGTCACTTTGAAGGATACTGAGGGTAATGACATTGAATGTACGCGCGAGACTGACACGCTGGATGGCTATGCTTGCTCCAGTTGGTATCTCTGGCGCTACACTAGCCCGCACGACAATCAAGCGGCGTGGGATCCGGCAGCGATCAAATATTGGGCTCCGACGGACATCTATGTCGGTGGTGACCATGCCGTAGCTCATTTGCTATACGTGAGATTTTGGTGTAAGTTTTTTGCTGATTTAGGCTACTTACCCTTCCGAGAGCCGATCACAAGATTACTCTACAATGGCTATATTAATGCTCCCGATGGCAAGAAAATGAGCAAGAGTAAAGGGAACGTGATCGATCCTCTAGAAGTAATTGAAAGCGGCTACGGCGCGGATACTTTAAGAACCTACGAAATGTTTATCGGTCCTTACGATCAAGACGCTGCTTGGGACACCCAAGCCATCGGTGGCGTTTACCGCTTCCTGAACCGCTGCTGGACGCTGGTGTTCGGGGATTCCGAGGGTCGCACGGATCGGGGTGCAGTAGCGGCTGACAGTGTTCTTTCTCAGAACTCTTCGCGACCAACTGGGGGCGAGCGAAGCGAGCAAGCCGCCTATAACGACAGGCCGGCGCGAGCGGGTTCTGAAAAGAACAAGTATCAGCCGTGCCGGACATTGCGTCACGCAACAATCAAGAAGGTCACCGAGGACCTGCACCGCTGCAGCTTCAATACTGCCGTCGCCGCCCTGATGGAATATGTTAATGCGCTCTATAAATCTGGCGCAGAGCATGAAGATCTAGTTGTATTAGCGAAGCTGCTCAAGCCTTTCTCTCCACATCTGGCCAGTGAAATGCTTGAACATTTAGTTGTAGACGACGTTTGGCCGGTTTGGGACGAAAAGTATCTCGTTGCAGATACTGTAGAGTTCGTTGTGCAGGTTAATGGTAAGCTCCGCGCCAAGCTTAGTGTGCCGGCTGATCAGATTGATGATCATAAATATCTCGAAGAGCTCGCTCTGGCCGATCCGAATGTTCAGAAATTCATTTCCGGCAAATCCATCCGCAAAATTATCATCCCAGGACACGCTAAGCTGATTAATCTGGTAGTCTGAAAAGCAAGTCATACAAGCTGGGAGTAAGCCGAGAAATAGGAAAACACTGGCAAACAATACTGAATCCTGGATTACGTTGCGCAAGTTAAAGCGGTTTTCAGATTTTTTGACGTTCCTCATTTTTCCGCCTCCTTTTGTTTGAGGAAGACTATCCGCAAGATCTACGAATCCATTAAATAACATCACATATCCGTGAATGTGTCAATAGGAGGGATAAGTTATAATATCCCTAAGCTTGACAATTACTCGTATACCGCTTAAACTTAAAACATCATGTCAGAAAAACTTCGCAGTGCCAATCTTGAGTCTGCCGCCGAGCGTCCCGCAGATCGGTTTCGTGTGGATCCGGCAAACTACCCTATTTTTGGTGAGCAAATTGAACTCGATTCGCGTTGGGGCAATAATACTTTCCACCGCTGGAATATTGACCGCACTTTGAGCACTTTTGCCACCCAGACCGCCGATCTGATCTGTCGCTTCGATGGCACGTCCAAAGAATATCTTCAAAATCCAGAGTTAGCCCCGCCAGATCATATCATTTACTTGGACAAGTCAGCGCGCCCGGTGAGCTGGCTCGTTAATACGTTTTGGGACGATTTTTCTGATCAGAAACGCCCCCAGCACTCTTATCTTAGCATCGACCGCCTGACTTGGTTTCAGCGTAGCGGTGTTCCGGTGGATGTGAACGGCTATACTGTGTCTCCCGATGGCAGTCCTAAAGTCGCCACCTATACTGACTTTCGCCCCGAAAATCTTCCCGAGTCGGACTTTGCTCGCATTCGTGGGTTATATTTGCCTGAATGGATTGAAGATGAAGACCCAGATAAAATCATGCAGACTGCCTCCTCTCTCGATGGCAAAAATATTATGGTGATTGACGAAGTTGGACGCTCAGGCGCCACCCTTAATATTGCGATCGATCTCGTACGTCGTGCCATCCCCGAAGCCGCCAGCGTGCGCGGTGCCTATTTTTGGAAAAGCCAGTCCAAATCGCATAATGGGGAGGATCAAATTCTCAGTGTGCCGGTCTGGTATAACTCTAAATCTTCGTACGGGCGGGGAATTGGAGAACTCGATCCAAAGTTTTATAAAGATCGTTATGAGTCTCAGCCCAACCGCAAAACACATGCACAGTATTATGGATCAATTGTACTTAGTGCATTTAATAATCTTCGGCTCGAACCTGGTCAACGCTCGCGTGAGCTCATGCGCGAAATCCGTGAAATGCGTCAGGACTACGACGCCGGTCGGATCCTCCTGCGTATTCCCGACCACTACACCGATGAACGTGGCGATGCCGTAGTGGAGTCTCAGGGGCTGAGACTGGCGCCGGCTAGTGACCCGGCGCCAGATACCTACATTAACGTTGCCCGTGCGCTCGAACAGCGCCCAGCCCATTAAAAAGACCCCCATAAGGGGGCCGTTACAGCGCACGCTGTCCCACCATCAGTTTTACGCCGTCAAGCTGGGGATAACTCGTGTTGACGACGGCTTCCACGCGACATTCCAGGCCACGATATCTCGCACGCCCGATCAAGTGGTATCCGCTCGCAGACGTCAGTACAGTCGTCACTTGCACTGCCAACATCATCTGGTTGCCCACATCATCACACAGTCCAAATCTGGTATAGTCACCTTCTCTGACCTGTGGGCGTGGCCTTTTACCACTAATGTCGGCTTTTCCAGTGCCATCATCAAAATGCCACTCTTCGACATCCTGTAAGGTTTCCTGCACCTTATCACCTCCTTTTTGAGTGCTCAATCGAACGTTCTCCTTACCTCGAGATGTGAATAGATTGAGGTAAACCTGGAATCCTCCGTCGGTACGTAGGTATACTTCAATACGATCGTCTCACCTTCATCCTCCCAGGGAATTTCCGCATTGTTCAAGCCTTCATCGCTACTTGCGACAATCGCCAGCCCTGCGTCCAGAATCCCAGGCTTCAGATCGACCGGTTCAAGTCCCAAGATCTGGATCTCGCCCGAGATAGTTTCTGTTGCAGTCTCGATGGTGCAAGTCGCCGTTCCGGGCTGATTTAGCGCGGCTTTCTTTGGTAGCCGAATCTTCACTTTCGCTTCGTCAGTCAATGATGACAAATCCAGGCTCATCACGATATCGCGATACGGCGAAATTTCGATCTGCTTACACCAAGATTTGCCGGTTGCCACATCCACGATACAGAAACTCGCTTCTCGATCCATGTCGCCGCGTTCCGCGAAGGTCAATAAGGGCTTCATGGCTTCCATCTCAAGCTCCGGTGGAGGCGCCTTAAATAACTCCGGCCTTTCGGGTATGGCGGTTTTGCTTAGTTCCTCTTCCAGCACGTTTACACCGGTATCGGCTATGCCTACGAGCACCGGCAACCAAACCGGCAAAACCACTAAGCATGCGATGCTCAAGGCAAAAATCTCAATCAGGACGCGTCCCTGCAAGTTTCTTAGGATATTCTTCAACTCTATCCCCTCCTTTTAATAATTTTCTATCCCAGTCCACCCCAGTTAGTGTGAAACCAGTCTCATCTTCCATTATAGCACACTTAGGCTAAAAAGTCAATAGGAAATGCGCAAATTCTCCAAAATCCGCCTGAAACTCTAGACAAGGCCACCGATCTGTGGTAAAATGAAACAAGAATTTTTTATTATTTTAAGGAGCATTATGCCTGAACCTAAAAAACAGAGTAGCCCGCGCAAGACTGGTCTTCGCCGGAGCCATCTCCGCCTGAAATTGGCCCGTGCTGTCAATCGCACTTCTCCAGTCAAGGCTTTTGAGACCGCCAAAAAGACCCCAAATCTCAAAGTCAAAACTGCTAAACCCGCCTCGACCACCACGGTCAAAGCCAAAAGAGCAGCAGCGAAGTCCAAATCTACTAAGCAAACTACAACCACAAAAATCACTAAAAAATCTAAATAAAAGGGAAGGTATATGGCTAGCAATCGGCACTTAGGCAGAATAATTGTTTTACAGAGTTTGTACGAATATGAATTTCGTAACAAAGCTGGAGACCCCACCGCCGAAATTGACACGATTGTGGCCAAAAATATCGAACCCTATGCCAAAGCCCTTGGTGATACTGAATTTGTCTACGGTCTAGCTCGAGCCGTGTCGGAGCGTTTCGCGCCTCTGGACGAGAAACTTCAGCCGATGGCTCCCGAGTGGCCACTCAGTACGATTGCGGCAATTGATCGCAATGTCCTACGCATGGGCCTCTATGAGCTCGAATCATCTGCCGAGACTGTCCCGCCTAAAGTTGCGATCAATGAGGCCGTTGAGCTAGCTAAGGCCTTTGGTTCTGATAATTCGTCCAAATTCATCAATGGTGTGCTCGGGACGGCTTATCGTCAGATTTATAATGTACCAAAATCTCCTGAGGAGAAACATCATGAAGAAAAAACACAAGCGCATGAAGCGCCAGTCATTGGAGCTACTGACCCCGTCGCACCAGTCGACCCCGCCGCGTCCGAGTCGGCGCCCGCCCAAGACTCGTCCAAAGACCCCGCAGCATCCCCCGAGCCATCTGTCGGCGCCTAAATCCGGGTCACAGACAGACAAGGAATCAAGAAAGACTCGTGCGTCGACGCCTACTCCAGCTGGCCGTAAAGTCCCTGAAGCTTTACCACTCAAATCCGAACGTGAACGTACTAATAGCCTATCTCGTTTCACGGCGCGAGTTTTCAAAAAGCCCGCCATCCAAGAAGTCGTGCGTGAGCCGACTGCCGGGGGTATCGTCTTTCGTAACAGTCGTGATGGCAAGGATATCGATATTCTCCTAATCCAGGACTCTAAGGGGCGGTGGACCATCCCCAAAGGCCACATCGAGCCGGGCGAGACCGCGAAGCAAACCGCCATTCGGGAAATTGGCGAAGAAGCTGGCCTCTTCCACATCAAAGTCTTAACCTGGCTGGGCAAAATCCATTTTCAATATCGCCGCATCGACAAGTTGGTACTTATGACGACCGAGATCTATCTAGTCCGCGCTCTCGACAACGCTGAAATCCCTACCAAAGAAGAATGGATGAAAGGTATCAAGTGGTTTAGGTTCAATGAAGCGCTGGCCGCAATCGAATACGAAGATATCGAAAAACTTATGCTACTTGCCAAAAATAAAATCCGACAAGGTATATAATAATAGTGGGAGGCACTATATGAATCAAACACAAGTCGAAGAATATCAAAATTTTGCACGAGAGAAACTCGGTTTCGAGTTTCAAGATATTGATCTGCTGATTACGGCCTTGACCCATCGCAGCTACGTCAACGAGCATAAAACCACGGTCAAGGATCACAACGAACGTCTCGAATTTCTTGGTGACGCCGTGCTTGAGCTCGTCTCATCAGATTTTCTCTATCGCAATTATAATGAGCCGGAAGGTATTATGACGGCCTGGCGTTCCGCCTTGGTCCGCACTGAGAGCATCGGAGCGGCCGGCGAAGAGTTGGGTTATGAGCCCCTAGTACGCCTATCCAAAGGCGAAAAACACGGCTCCAGTCGTGCTCATGCTGTAATTTTGGCCGATTGTTTTGAAGCGGTCATTGGCGCAATTTATCTCGATCAGGGCTATGATACCGCGCGCGATTTTATTGCTAAACACATTTTAGTCAAAATTGATAAAATTCTGGCTGATGGTAGCTGGCGCGATCCCAAATCCTATCTCCAAGAGCTAGCCCAACACGCCGATGGCTCTACGCCAGTTTACAAAGTCCTAGACGAAGAAGGCCCTGATCACGACAAAACTTTCACCATCGGTGTCTATGTCGGTAAGCAGCTCAAAGGTACCGGTGTTGGTCACTCCAAACAAGAAGCTGAAGGCAATGCCGCTGCCGAAGGCGTCAAGGGCTATCTCAAATTCCAGCAAAAATCCAAATCTGCCAAATCGGCTTAAAGTCTCTCTTTACATCCTCCCGTCTCTGTGGTAAAATAGGACAAATAACCTAAGGAGAAATATGCTAGCGATTCGCATGCAACGTAATGGCCGTGTTCACGCTCCAGTGTACCGGATAGTCGTCCAGGAATCACAGCGCCACCCGCTTTCGGGTCGTGTTGTAGCCGAGGTCGGCAATTACAACCCAGAAACCAAGAAAACGGTTCTCGACAAAGAAAAAATCGAGTTTTATCTCTCGCACGGTGCTCAGCCGTCTAGCCGAGTAGCTTTCGTGCTCAAAAAAGAGGGAATCACTCTGCCTAAATGGTACAAGGAAGCTCCTAAGAAACATGCTGAGGCCAAGCACGCCGACAAGCTGCGCAAAAACCAGCCCAAAGACGAGCCGGCCGTAGAAGAGTCGACCACAGAGGAAGCGCCAGCCGCCGAATAACGCCACTATAGTAGAAAAGAAATGCCCCTTGCGGGGCATTTTTGCTAAAAAGAGTGACCACGAGAATGTAGATAATCGGCGCGCATATCGTCCCAGAATTTCTGCCTTCGACATTCTTGAGCTTCGCGCGCCTCTCTTGCGCGCCGCTCATTTTTGTCCAGAATTCGACCCATTCGCGCGTAAGCACTCCAAAATTCCAGATCTGTCTGCGTTTCAATCAAAATTCTCATATTCTCTCCTCCCGCAGCTCAACGCGCGTACCGTCCAGCTGCCGGAGGCCGCCGTCCTGGAACTGATTGGACTGCGTGCCGATCTGCGGGCGCTCGGGTGCTGCTAAGCCTGAGTTCATTGCCGGTCCAGTTATCATGGACCCTATAGGGGAACTCTGACGACTAAAAAGATTAGCATCCTCCTGTCTACCAGTCAAAGCTGACCAGTCGATTTGCATCATCAGTGCGTACAGCTCGCGGAAGAACTGCAATTCACTCACTGCCGCCAGCTTCCGGGCGTCCAGCGTGCTCAGCACAAACTTCACAATCTGCGATTCGGAACGCACCGCAGCCGCATTGGCATTTAATCCTAAGGCCGTTAGTATTGCATCCCGGTCGACCATCCCCACCGCTTTCGGCAGGTCTGGATCATTGATCGTCTTGACGAAGGTTGAATATTCGCCAAAGATCGCCATAGCCTTCTGGACCCCATTTCCTGCAAACGTACGGTTAATACTGGTCCTCAGCTCCAAAGCTGCATCATAAATCGCGGCCGGACTCGGATATGACTCATACTGACGCTGGATCGATCCTCCAATTGTCTTCTCTACAAAGAAATCTGAGGTTTTCTGAGCGGTCAAGTCAGAATACCAACAATTGAGCTTTTCAGCCACATTAATAATATGCGGGACCAAATCACTCTGGATCTGTCTTATCAGATCCAGCATATCCTCCATTGTCGCATAGATCGGTATACCGTCATACTCGTCTCTGGTCAGAGCCGCAAATGCCGCCCCATACTGTCGCTGTGCGATCACATCAAGCAGTGCATAATATGACTTCGGGCACGGCAGAGCATTTTTCACGGAATAATCCTTAATCATATTTGCCAGCTTTTCAATAGCGCCGAACACGCCCAAATTACCAGCCAGCATCGCCTTGATCCCAGCAATATAGGTCTCTGCCTCGAATCTGATCAAGCCAGTCTGCCGCAGACTCTCCAGCCAGACATCCTCTTTGATATCTTCTACCAGCAGATTAAGATCCGCATTAGCATCCATTTCAGCCGTTTCGATTTCTTTTGCTTTGATTTCCCGCATCTCGAAGTCAGCCTTAATTGCTTTTGCGGCCTCTGCCAACTTTTTCGAAGCCAACTTGCCTGCCCCCACCTCGGTAAAGTCTTTCGATTCAATATAGAATCTCAGATCATCTACGTTGCTCAGTTCCAAACCGGCAATGATTCCATCTATCTGCTCCTGTGGTACATTGGCATCCAAAAATATTTTTCTTAATTCTTCCAAAACTTTCCCCTCCTAGTTTTTGTGCTTCAGTTGATATGGTTTCCGAGCTTTCATTTGGCTACCAGCCAGAATGTTCATTTTATCCAGTAGCTCATGTTGTTGGGCGCTCACTTTCTTCATCTGGTCGATCGCTGCATCCATAGAATCAAACTCTTGATCATCGGCTGGATCGAGCTTGCTCAGCAATGTAAACACCTTAAGCAGGCGCGTTTCATCACACGGCACCGCTGTCGTCCACTGTCCGTCTTCATAACTCGCTCCAGTCAATTCTCGCGCGAGATCATAAAGACTCCGATAATATCTCTGCTGTTCGCAAAACGGCAGAGTATCATACCTCACAGCTTTTGACCAATCGAGTAGCGTCACATGCGCAGTTTCGCGGTCTAGGACCAAGTTCTCAGCCTCAGTCGGCACACTGACTTGCATCAAAATCAACCGCTCCACCAGCGTCGCTAGGTGAAAAATCACCCGATAAGCTGTCGGCAGATCTAGATAAAATTTTTTCATTATCTGATCCAATTTCACCATTTGCGCTAAATTATAGCACCGCAGTCTTAGCTGACCGTGCTCCTCGTCTAGCTGCGTCAAGTAGGGAATTAGCCGTACATTGGTGCATTCCTGTCTCCTCGGACAAGTCGCTTTCGTAGTCTCATCTGAATCCGATGCACAGCTAAAACGACACAACGACCTTTCTCGCTTACCCAATTTCTTGAGTTTGCGCGCCAAATTCTTGTAATGCTGCCGATCCTTACAGGACACCAGTAGCGTGAATTCTCCATCCGGTGCTCGACAGGAGTAGTACTCTGTTCCATCGCACGCTACCAGCGGCTCCGGGAAAATCAAAGAGTATCCGTTTATCATCTCTATCACTCTCCTTTTAAGGTAGTAGGCCTTCATAAAAAAGACCCCCATACCTCCATTATATCACACCATACGATAAAAGTCAATATCCCCTCAGTCTGAGGGGATATCCAGGGTGGTAAAGGTTGCTTTTTCCCAGGCCAAAAACTGCATTTTTGCTGCCTGAAGTTGCCGGAATCGCTCTTTGCGCAGATCATTTTTGCGGTATTGCTCCATCTTCCAGTCCAAAAACGCCAGCTTATTCTCCAGGATCGGCATCGCCGCTTCCGTCCAAGCAAAACCCAGCTGGACTTCTCCTGATGGCAAAAAATTCAAGATGTAGCCATCGAAAAAGCTCGGTTCTTCTAGCTCGATATGGCATTTAATTAGAAATTCTAATTTTATACGGACAAACGCTCGATAGAATCCAAAATGCATCATGAGGCCATCATCTCTATAGCGCATATGTCGCCACGCCATATCAACTCGCTCCAGAAATTTTTGTCGCGCCGCATAAGCCGCAGACAGTTCTCGTATTGCCTCCTGCAACATAGAATGGCTATAAGACCAACGATCCGCTACATCTTCATAGCTATAGAGCTGCCAGTCTGCACTCGTTGCATTGGGGCTTATTTCCACGACTCGATCAAGTCTCTTCGCGCGGAAGCCCTGTTCTTCCAGTACGAAATGTGCTAACTTCAAACCAGTCGCTTCCTCAATCTGATGGATATTGAAATTTTCCTGATCCAGCATTGCTTTTAGCTCTTGGGGCTGTCTTTGCTCTAGCCAACTTCCCATTCCTTCACCTACTTTCTAAAGTACTCCTGTTATCATAACACAAACTCCACCAAATCTCAAATGAAAATTGCCACAATAATTATTGCATTTTTTCTTCTTGTGGTATAATAAAACCATAGCATTAATAAATCGGAGACCTTATGGCAACCATTGACCAACAATTTGTAGAATATATCGTAAAGACCCTCGTCAACAATCCAGACAAAGTCGTCGTGGACCGCGAGATCGACGAACGTGGCGTCCTGCTTTCTCTCAGCGTCGACCCTGAAGATGTCGGCCGCGTCATCGGCAAACGTGGTGCGACTGCCCAGAGCATTCGTACTCTCCTCCGAGTCTTGGGTACCAAAAACGGCGCTCGTTACAACCTCAAAGTTGTAAACACCGATGAAGACGGCAACTATAGCCATCCATCAGGCGAAACTCGTGCCGATGCTGAAGCCGTCGGTGAGCTCCACGATGACGAGCTCGAAGGCGCAGCCCCGATGGACGGCGGCGAAACCGAGCTAGCTGAAAAGACCCGCGCTGAGCTTGCTGATCTCGATGATCTTGAGATCTAGATCTTAGACTCCAGATTAAAAAGTCCGACCCTTGGGCCGGACTTTGACTGCGCCTACGCTACTGAAGAACTTGGCGGCTGTTGCGACGCAAAAAGAGGCGTGCTGTTATTACCGAGATAACAGAGCACGCTACGATTATGAGATATCTCACAATCGTCGTTGTCAGGGCATGCGTCGAATAGGTAACGATATTATAAACCGCTGTACCGGTCAAACCCTCTGTCGTCTGGATCTGGATAATCAACGGCAGACCGATATAATCCGCATTGTAATTCTCGGGCAGACCGTCCAAGGTCAGATCGAAGCTATATTGCCCGAGCATGCCGTTGTCACCAGCCATCACCTCGGCGTAATTACTGAGCCTAAACTCCTTTTTAGCCATGATGTCCAGAATGCCGTCCGGCGGGTTTATCGGGCCTCCCGCCTCCATTAAGCCGCTTACTTCGATTTCGCAGTGGATAGTGTCGCCCGGAGCAATAATGATATATTCCGGTCGCCTGATCGGTAAGTTGCCGTAATCATCACCCTCTGGACCAGCCTTTTTCGAGTCCTTGAGCGTGGCAGCCACTTCAATTAGGAGCACCTCGTCCACTTCAGTTCCAGTATGGAGTGCATAAGGGTGGTCGGCCTGCTGCCAATCTTCGAATGGCACCGCCAAACCATCGGCGATATTTCTCAGTGCCCGCTGCATTTCAGCCTTCACCCAGAAATACCCCACGCTCACCGCTGTTACGGTGCAAACTATGATTAATATGGCTACCTTTGCAGTATTTTTCTTCATTGTACTGCCCTCCTTTTTCTAAGTAACATCCATCCTTCGTAGCTGAATTACTAAAATACGAGGATAAACGTCCTATCCTTCTATTATAGCACACATCTCTTAAAAAGTCAATAGAAAAGTTGTACCCTCACCCTCCGAGTGCAACATAACCTCTCTAAAAAGTAAATATAACTATAGCCTCACCTCCTCTATCCTTCGTCCGTAGTGGAAACGTCGGTCTGTACCTCGGTGCTCTGAGGCACTTCGGCGTCGCTGGTTACGGCTGGAGCTCAATCTCTGTGGCGTTTACCTCTGTTACTTCTGCTACCGCGTACGGCCTCGCCTTCAATGCGTCTGGTGTCTACCCGTCGTACGGCCCGAACGCTCGTTGGGTTGGTTTCCCCATCCGCTGCCTTCCCACTGGATGCTTTGGATAAAGAAAACTGACTTTATAAAACAGTTTGCGTTTTTCAAAAACGTAAACTACTTTTTCACACCCTACCCCTGTTATTGGTCATCAAATTACCTTACGTTTTTGAAAAACGTAAGCTCCCTTTACTCTGAGTACTCCGGCATACAAGCAGCGGATGGGGAAACCAAAAGAACGAGCATTCGTTGTACCATTAGAATCTATGCTGCCAGCATAATTACCAAGGAACCATGCTGTAGCCCAAGTTAGATTAACCAGCTCATGTGCTACAGATGACCAGTAGTCACCATCTTGTCCGAAAGCACGAAGACTGGCGTTTGGCAAATAGGTATACCCACTACGGACGAGGGATAGAGGAGGTGAGGACTATATATTAATATCCATAGTAATGGGAATATAAAGAGAAAGGGCGGTTTGTTTGGAGTAAGGAGCACTACAGAAG